>CAMYJI010000057.1 GCA_947258545.1 uncultured Ectothiorhodospiraceae bacterium | reverse complement strand
GCAGTCAGGTACATATCCTGACGGACAACATTCACGGCAAGGCACGGATCCTGGAGATCGATGACGCGCGGGTGCGTAATGATCTCGCCGAGAATCGCGTCGTCGTGGTGGCCGGTTTCCAGGGTGTCGATGTAGACGGCAATATCACCACGCTGGGGCGAGGTGGGTCGGACACCACGGCGGTGGCCCTGGCGGCTGCCCTGCAGGCCGACGAATGTCGGATCTACACGGACGTGGACGGGGTCTATACCAGCGATCCACGTATTGTGCCCGCGGCGCAGCGCCTCGAACAAATTACCGTGGAAGAGATGCTCGAGATGGCCAGTCTCGGGGCGAAGGTGTTGCAGATACGTGCCGTCGAGTTTGCCGGCAAGTACCATGTTCCGCTGCGTGTGCTCTCGTCTTTCGAAGAGGGAACGGGCACGCTGATTAGCTTTGAGGAGAGAAATATGGAAGAGGCGTTGATCTCCGGGATTGCATTCAATCGGGATGAAGCCAAAGTCACGTTGGTGGGTGTACCGGATCAGCCGGGGGTCGCGTTTCGCGTACTCGGGCCGATCGCCGATGCGCAAATTAACGTGGATATGATTATTCAGAACGTAGCTGAGGACGGGACCACCGATCTGACGTTTACGGTCCATCGCAACGAGTATGAGCCTGCGATGAAGTTATTGGAGCAGGCCAAAATGGAACTTGGCGCGAGGGAGATCACCGGCGATGACAACATCGCCAAGATCTCGGTCGTGGGGGTGGGGATGCGCTCTCACAGCGGGGTGGCGAGCACCATGTTCAAAACCTTGGCCGAGGAGGGGATAAATATTCAGATGATATCAACCTCGGAAATTAAGATTTCCGTGGTAGTGGACGATAGATATCTTGAGCTTGCGGTGCGTGCGCTGCACAAGGCATTCGGGCTCGACAGCGAGGTAGCCCCGGCAGGCACGGATTGAGCTGAAAAAGCCGGGCTTGGCCCGTCACGGATTGATATTTAGTAGTGTATAATGGGGTTATACACGCCCGTGACGACATTCAGGCCAGGAATTTCGGCGCTTCCGCCTAAAGTCGGCGTTTCGCGCAGAAATCACCGTAGATACGTTGTTGAGTTCTCTGAATCGCAGGCTCGCGTGGAATTTGGTTGTTTAACACGGGATCCGATAGGGACACACCGGGAGCGCAGGGCGCGGAGGTGTGTGACAGGAGCACAGCATTATGCTGATTTTGACGAGACGTATAGGCGAGACACTCAACATTGGTGACGATGTCCAGGTCACGGTTTTAGGTATCAAGGGTAACCAGGTTCGCATTGGCATCAACGCGCCGAAGGACGTCCCCGTCCATCGCGAAGAGATCTACGAGCGAATCAAACAGGAGCGCGCTGCCGGCCAGCAAGGCGGCGGGAATCAAGCCGAGGATTGAGCTACCCCGCTTTACGCGCCTAGGTTTCGCGGCTATCCTTCGGCCTTCATTGGAGAGATGGCCGAGCGGCTGAAGGCGCTCCCCTGCTAAGGGAGTATGGGTTAATAGCCCATCGAGGGTTCGAATCCCTCCCTCTCCGCCATTCATTAAATAAGGGGTACAACGGCCCCTTATTTAATGAATTGTGATGGGTGGATTTGAACCCTCGATAATTTATCAGTTGGTTCGACAAGCGGCGGAGCCGCGCAGAACAGCGGAGCATAACGACGCTGGCCCGCAGGGCGAGGCCGCCAGGCCGAGTAATCCCTCCCTCTCCGCCAAATTATGTATAATCCCCCTCCGATTTAATTGCGCCCGTAGCTCAGCTGGATAGAGTACCTGGCTACGAACCAGGCGTCCAATTTACTGCGCCCGTAGCTCAGCTGGATAGAGTACCTGGCTACGAACCAGGCGGTCGGAGGTTCGAATCCTTCCGGGCGCGCCATTAAAGACAAGAAACTTAAGCGGTTACGGCTACGGCTGAACCGCTTTTTTCTTGCTCATTTTCCGACTGTGCTAGATTTGTGCTAACCAGTCGGATTTTCGAGAGACTGTCCGCGTATTCCGCCAAATGCTCAACAGACAAATGAGCATACCGGCGTACCATTTCATAGTCGGACCAACCTCCCAGTTCTTGCAGCACATGTAGTGGCGTCCCTTGCTGAACATGCCAGCTTGCCCACGTGTGTCGCAAATCGTGCCACCGAAAGTTTTCAATACCGGCTCTAGCAAGTGCTTTCCGCCAAGCGTGGTTGTTGGCTTTGGTCACAGGCTTGCCTTGATAAGTAAACACTCGACTTGAGTGTTTCCCTTCTTGCTGCCTGAGCACCAGTACCGCTTCCGCATTCAATGGCACCGGGATGGCTTTTCGAGCTTTCGCCTGGTCAGCGTGTATCCATGCACATCGGCGATCCAGATCGACTTGCGACCATTCGAGCTTGACCACATTGGCCTCTCTCAATCCGGTCGCGAGTGTAAATTTCGCCATTGCTGCCAGATGATCAGGAAGCTCCGTTAACAACCAGTCTGCTTCCTCTCTCGTCAGCCAACGTACCCGGCGTTTCGCTTGCGGCAGCATGCGGACGTGAGGCGCACGTTCCAGCCATTCCCATTCACGCTCGGCGCGTCTGAGGATGGCTCGCACGACCTCCAGCATCCGGTTGACGGTCGCATTTGAAACACCGTCGGACAACCTCGACTTTGTCAGGTCATCCAGAACGTCCCTGTCGATTTCATCCAGATACCGACCGTACAGGTGGGGATGTACCCGACGCAGATGGCCGATATCGTCATTCAGGGTGACCTTCTCACCCTGTTTTTCCATCAGCCAGCGTTCAACCGCTTCTTCCCACTTTCGACGAGGTTTTTCTCCGAGCTTGGAGACCCGCCAGTAACCAGCCTTCAGCCGGTCATGGTATTCCTGCGCTAACTGTTTGTTGGCAGTTTTAGCAGATTTGCGTATTTGCTGGCCGCCGGGGGTGCTAAATCGCACCCACCAGGTATTGCCGCGTTTGAAGAGTGACATGGTTTGTTCTCCTGTTCCCTGTCACTTTGCGGCGCTTGCCCATGAGTAGGGTAAAGCGATCGCAGGTAGTCGGCAAGGTCGTCCTCCAGGAAAACCCAGCATTTCCCGGGCTTTGCGCCCTTGATGATTCCTGCCTTCGCCTTTTGCCGCACCACGGCGGGTGACATGTGCAGGAATTCAGCCGCTTCCTTCAGGTCGAGGGTGCGTTGGGTGATGTTCATAGTTCATGCACTGTTGATATCGGATATGAAAATTCGAGTAGTGCTGTTGTCTACGATTGAAACATTAGCATGGAGCAAAAAATCAGAGCAAAGACTAAATGTTTAGCACGGCGGTAAAAAGCTGCGGGACAGGGACGCTTGAATGCCTGCCGGGGACCTCGCGTCCCCGGCAGGGTTGGGAAGGATAAAAATACGAAACTGCGGTGTTGCGGGGTTACCTGCTAGACCTTCTCACCCTTGAAGACCACGACACCGCAAATCTTGGCATTCTCATCAATCTCGATGATTCGATCAGGCCAGTCCGGGTTGAGTGCTTTCAAGTAGGTATGACCACCTTCGATGATCAGTTCCCTGAAGGTGGCTTCATCGGCGCCTTCCAACTGTACGATGACATAATGACCACTTTCAGCTGTTGCGTCCGGGTCTACGAAGACCAGGTCTCCATTGTGAAATCGGGGCTCCATGCTGGCCCCTTTGACACTCAGGATGAAGGTGCGCTGGTTGCAGCGCACGGGGCAGGGCAACAGATCCTCCGCCTGTCGGATATCAAAATCATCGGCGATGTCTGTCCAGGCGCCCGCTTGCGTCCATGAGATTAATGGGCATAAGGTGATGATCTCCGCACCTGTTTCTGCAGGGTTTTTCGCGAGTTTTCGCTGTTTTGCATAGGCAGCAAGGAGATGACGGGAATACCTTGACGGCTTCCGCCTCGTCCCGGTTTTATTCGCGTCATTCTGTTCACCGGTAGCGGGTGATTCCATCTGATCTTCGGAGGGGCTCTCACCGTTATGGGTAGAGTCTCTATATTGCTCGCCACCGACCTGGAGTACCCGATTCCCGATACGCACTAACTGGCTGCTATCCGTTAACACGGTTTCATCATCGTGGGGTTCGTCCATCCAGCCCGGTGGTTTCCCCAGTCCTTTCTCCAGTCGTGCCGCCAGCTCATCCCCCAGTCCCCGCGGAGTACCTTTCTGGGTTGGCATCTTGCGGCGTACCTGGCTGAGGTAGGACTCGCTGGTACCGGCCAACTGGGCAACCTTGGCGGCTGACCCTGTCTCGGCGATCAGGATTTCCAGGTTGTTTAGGCGGACTTGTTCACGTGGACGTTTCATTGGAGCGACTAAGTGATTTAGTTGTTTCAAATTTAGCAGAATGATAAATATTTTCAAGCTAAATTTCGTTGTTAGGTAGTTACTGTATTGCTAAAGTTTAGCATTATGGACCTCAGGTACTTTCTCCAGACCGCAACGAAGCGTGAACGTGCCCAGTTGGCCACCGTCTGTAATGGCTCGGTTGCCTATCTTTACCAGCTTGCCGGCCAACACCGGCATGCCAGCCCCCATATGGCGACTCGCATCGAGCAGGTCAGCCGGCAGGTGGCTGCGCGATCCGGGGGCCGGCTGGAGCTGGTACCGCGGGAAAGCCTGGTGCGCCATCCCGAAATCTTTGCCGGCGTCCTCACCGAGGAATAATCCATGTCCCGGAACGCCAAGAGTCCCGCCTCGAATCAACACATACCACAGTCAGATGAAGCCAGTGCGGGTGCTTCACCTCTTATCGTTGATATTGCTGATATCCAGCACTACGAACACAACCCGCGGCAGGGCCGCAATCCCGAGTATGACCGCATCAAGGATTCGATCCGGAGTCAGGGTCTGGATCAGCCACTGGTAATCACCCGGCGTCCTGGCGTTGAAAGCTACATCGTCTATGCCGGTGGTAACACCCGCCTCCTGGTACTGAAAGAATTGTCCGAGGAAACGGGCGAATCGCGGTTTGCGCACGTGCCCTGTGTGTTTCGGAACTGGCATCGCGAGTCGGATGTGCTGCTGGCGCACCTCCGGGAGAACGATCTGCGAGGCAACCTCACGTTTATCGACAAGGCACAGGCCCTATGCGAGGCCCGGCGGATGATCGCAGCGGAGCTAGGCGTCGAAAATATTTCACAGACGCAACTCGAGACCGAACTGAGGCAGGCCGGCTATCGCATCCATCAGGGCCTGATTTCCCGGATGACCTATGCCGTCGAGGTCTTGTTGCCTTTGATCCCCCAGGCGCTGGCAGCCGGTATGGGTAAGCATCACATTGGGCGTATACGCGCCGTGGAACGTGCGGCCAGAACTGTTTGGCAACGTTATAGCGCAGAGGGTGACTCTGCCTTCAATGCTGTGTTCGAAGCCTTGTGTTGCCGCTACGACGGGCCGGAATGGGATACGGATCTGTTGCAGGGTGCGATCGAGACGGAAATTGCCGAGGCGGCGGAGGTCAGTGTGCATACCATTCGCGTGGCGCTCGATGCGGCACTCGATGGCCGTGAAATCAGTATTCCGGAGTTTGCACCCATCAAGGAGCCGCCGGCACCCAGTCGACACGCTGAAAATCCACTGACACCGCCACGCTCTGAATCGGACGATGAGGACGAGGCGTTGACGACGGCTACCGGTTTCAGTCGGCAGACAGACGCACACGCTGATCCGGTAACCGTATCACCCGACGAACAGGGACCGGTGATTACGCCGGTAGAGGATCAGGAAAGCGACCCAGCGGCTGAAGCTGATGACGGCTTGCTCGATATCGGTCGATCCAACCCAACGGATCTGAAATCCCTGCGCGGTCGTGCATGGACGCTCGCGGCGCGGCTTGCGCAGCGCAATGGCATCGGGGATCTGGTCGAACCCGTATCAGGTCAAGGGCTGGGATTTATCCTGCGCGATGTACCGGATCCCGTGCTGGCGGATCAGCTCGATGAGGATGCGCTGGCCCAGGTGTGCCTGCTGTGGTGGCAGTTGGCGGCCTGTGCCGAGATGACCTACGCGCCGCTCGAATCGATCATTCCGTTACTGCCAGCCGAATCCGTGCTGCGCCGTGCCCTGGCTGAAGAGGACGCCGAACTCTTGTTCAGCAGTATCTGGACCCTGGATCCCGGACACACCGGCTACCGTCTGTGGCATTCGCTGCCTGATCGGGACTGGCAGGATCTGATCCATCTCATGGATACCTACCGGCGTATCCGTCACCTGGCCACCGAAAACGGTACGCGCATCTGGAGTTGATGGAATGGAGGGAACCAAGGAAGCGGATCTCGTGACGGCAGTCCTCATGTATGCCATGCGCTGCCTGGCCGAGGGCGATCAGGCCGCCCTGCGCAACATGAACTTCGGCATCAAGGAGATCGAGGCCTTGCGCGAGATGCGGGTGGCGGATCTCTACCGGATCGAGTCCCTGCGCGCGCATTGCCTGGAGATTGCGCTGAACCGGCAGGTGTACTGGCCCATGATCGAGCGCCTCAGCGAACAACGCGCGATGGAGGACACCATTCAGAAGCTGGTCGCGGCCGATGCACCTCAGGAGATGATGCAGGTCCTGTTTGGCCTGAATCCGCGTGACTACACCCGGTTACGCCGCATCCTGCTGGTCGATCCATCCATTGGCCGGCCACCGGAACTGGATGAAGCCAGTTCGCACCGATTATGGGAAGCCTGGTCGGGCCTGGCGGAAGGCGATGAGTCCGGTCTGCTGACACCCGAACAGTATCTGGCTATTCATGAAGAGACGGGGTTGTCGATGCGTGCCGTCTGGGGACAGACACAGCGCTGGGCCCAGTATGGATATTTGAATGGCCTGCACGATGCGGATGCCATTTCGACAGGCAACCATGAATGAAATGCCTGCTGCTATCCGGCCGGAGACACGCGCCCTCGACACCCTGATCCAGCAGGTTATCGCCAGAACCGAGAGAGCGGGAGGCGAGGGTGACCGGATGGTCTTCCTCGGCAATCGGCACCAGTCGTTTCCGACGGCCGTGATCGAGGACCCGGTGCTCGAGCCGGTGGACAAGGTGATCTGGATGGTCATCATGCTTGCGGCCCGCGAGACGGGCCGCGACACCGCCTTTCCGGGCTATGAAGTTATCGGCAAGCGGGCGAATGTCGCGTCCCGTTCCACCATTGCCCGGGCGATCGCCATTCTGCGCGCTACGCGCTGGCTGACCCTGTGCGCCCGGGTACGTCGTGCAAATGGCAAGTTCCACGGTAATCTCTATGCCCTGCACGACGAGCCATTCCCGCTGGTCGATGCCCTGCATCTCGATGCCCATTACATGACCTTTCTGACCCAGGCGACCGGTCACGGCCACGCCCGTGTCCGTGCCGTGGCGCAAGGTGTGCTCGATTCCATTGAGGAGGGTGTTCAGGCCGGAGAGGACGTGTGCCGTCAGGAGCATGTCGTCGAGCGTCGCCTGGATAGCCGGGCCGACGGAAGTGGCCGTCATCCCCGGCGCTTCTTTTCATTCACGGCACGTGTGATTCGGCAGTTATATCCGAATGCAGGTTCCGGAAATCAAGCGGATACTCACCATGACCAAAATTCGAACGCGGCACCTGACCGGGTTCAGAAATTACCTGCTCAAAAATCGAACTCGAGTAGTAGTAGTAAATATATAAATACAACTACTACCCGCAAGCCGTCGAATATTGATCTGACCGGGGAGGACGGTCAGCCATTGGTCTATCCGAAACGTCTGAGCGACAACCAGCGCACGATCGCGATGCGCTATCTCAGTCAACTGTCGCCAGACCAGCGCCAGCCGGTGCTCGATGAACTGGAAGGCCGATTTCAGGCGGAAGGAAAGGGGATGAAGCCAGTCTATGACGCGATCAGCTTCCTGCATGCGTTGTGCAAACGGGTTCGAAAAGGCGACTTTCAGCCCAACCTGGGGATCGGGGTCTGCGAAGCGCGTGCACAGGTGGTCAAGCCGGAGCCTGAACGTCTACCGTTACCACCGCCGCCGGAAGAGACCGAGGAACGACGCCAACGGCGCATGGCGATCTCTCAGGCAGAGATCGCCAAGATGCGCACGATTTTGGGTATGAGGCCGTCCACGAGCGATCAAGAAGTTAGCGAGGAAAGTTAAAGTCATTAGGGGTATGCCCAGGGCATAATTTGCCGCAGGGCAGCTTTGCGGCGTGCAACGGACACGAAAAGTCCGACACCACCAGGTGGGTTTGTGGCTTGGCAGTGAGCTGGTTCGTGGGCTCAATTGCCTCATGAACAGCCACCATCCTGTACCACTTCCTGCCGAACATCGAGCTGGTGCTCTGGCCGGGCAACCGGGCACACTCCAAGGTCAGGTCTGGTTATCCGTGCAGACACTGCAGGCACAACGGCTGATCCATGGTCGTCAAGCCACGGCTGACAAGCCCACCATCGTCGGTCTGATCCGATATGCGGATCGCTTGCGCATCCTGTGGCTCGCAGCCCGGCGTGACGATCCCTACGCGGACTGGTGGCTCATCCAGGTACACGAGGCCATCGAGGCAGCCAGCGCCAGCATCCAACGTGAGCAGGAGCGTCTCGATCGCCAGCTCGGCGATTTGAACGGGATGGAGGTGAACGTGGCGGCATCGACGCGGCCCTATCGGCTGCGGCTGCAATTCGCCAATCCCTATGCCTACCGCGGTGCTCAGGTGCTGTCCGCCTACGACCGGTTGATCTGTACGGCGCTGACGGCGCGTCATATCGGACTGCTGGATGGCGCGAGCTACCGGCAGATCCAGGAGGCCGGTGCGCGCAGGCTGCGCGCGCTGTTTCTGATCCCCCAGGGCTACCGATTGCTGAAGATCGACAGGGATATGGTGCGTCTCAATAAAGGCCGCAGCAGCGAGGCCCGTCAGCGCATGGGTACCGTGCCCGAAGACATCCTCAACGGTGAACGCCAGGCACCCTTTGCACCACGCAAGGTGAAGGTGCCACGCGGGGTGGCCGCTCCCACGGGATTGCATCCGTCGGTACCGCCCACGCGGCAGTCGCCGACGACCGAAAACGACGACGGTTGATGTATCGGATTTTTGCTGTTCTGAGGAGTTCCGACTCACATAATCCCGTTCAGTGTCTGTTCGCCATGTGATGGTTAAGACGAAGACCGTGCAGCAGCTTGTGATCGACCTCGATCACGAGGTTTCTCTGGAGTCGAATCTGCTGAACCGGTATGCGCGCCTGCCCGCCACTCGCCGGCAGGAGTGGCTGCGGGGACTGTTGCTGCAGGGCTTTCGTGATGAGATCAGAGCATTGAGTGGTGTTCAGGCGAATGAAAGGCGCCGTCCCATGATGGCCTTCACACGCCGCATCAGTCGCCAGACGCTACCGCCGGTTGTCACACGTGACCAGGAAACGATGACAACCAAAGTACAGGCGCCAATGTCCACTGCGGCCGGCAAGCCCTTCACCGCCCTGGGCAAGGTGATCGGATAGGCCCGAATGAGTAAAAACGGAGGAACCAGAATCCATGCACGATGCTGACAACCTGAATCCCATTCCCGTCGGACTTGATGACGGGTATGCCTGCACCAAGCTGGCGTTGCCGGACGGTCGGCTGCTGACCATTCCCTCGCGGGCCCGGCTCGGCACGTCCGCAGTGACCTGGATCCAGCAGGCCGAGCAGCGCATCTTCGAGTATGAAACCGAGGACACGGTCTATTCGGTTGGCGCCGTAGATGGTGAGCCGACCCACTTTGAGGGTTACCCGTGGTCCGGGCAGAACCGCGCCATCGTTCAGCATGCACTGCAACAGGCGGGCCTTGCCGGCCGGACCGTACATGCCGTCTCCGGTCTGCCGGTCAGCGCGTTCTATCGCAACAACGGTGAGCACCGCAAGGATGTCATCGCCAAAAAGCGCGACAGCCTCAAACAGGCCGTGCGGCCTCGGTCCAGTGCCTTGGCGGCCGGCATCGCCTTCCATGAAGTGATCCCGGAAGCGCTGGCTGCCTGGTATGACCATGTGATCGTCGAGGACGGCGAGGGAGTGACGCTCGATGCCGACCGGGTTGCCGTACCGATTGCCATCGTCGATATCGGTGGCCGCACCACCGATTACGTGGTGGTGAAGGATCAGGGCATCCTGCACACCGCCTCCGGTTCCCTGCAGTGCGGGATGTTGAACGTGAAACAACGCGTGGCTGACGGCATCCAGGCCCGCTTCGATCTTGAGAGTCTGAGCGAACAGCTGGTTGCTCAGGCCGTCGAGACCGCGACCGTTCGCCTGCAGGGCAGGAACTATGATGTGGAGGACCTGGTCGAGGCTGCCAAGCGCGAAGTCGTCGAGCGCATTTACGTGGAAACCCGTCGGCAGCTGGGGCTGGGTGTGGAACTGGATCGCGTGTTGTTCGTCGGTGGCGGAACCGTCGCGCTGGCTGACCACATCGCTGACTGGTTCCCGCACCAGGCCATTGCAGAACATCCGGCCTTTGCCAATGCCCGCGGCATGCTGAAGTACCTGCGCTACGTCTGCGAGGCCTCCGATGCGGCCTGAATGCATCAGAGTTACCGGTTTTATCCGTGGTCACTGCGGTTCAGTGGCAATAGAGGCACCGTCGGGCCGTGCAATCGGTGCACAGCGGTCCTTTCTTGCGAAAGGGCTGTCGGTCCATCTTCAAGGCAATGATGTGTATTGCCATCACCCTGCCGGGCAAGCGTTCCCGCCAGGGGCGTGCTTGCTCCGGAGGCTCAACCCCTGAGGAGAAAGCACATGTCTACCAACGAAACGAAGCAGTACTTCGATCTTCACACCACCGGTATCGGGTATCTCAACCGTGTCCGGGAGGTGACACCGAAGGAGGGTTCGCCCTTCCTCAGCGTCACCATCGCAGCTCTGCGGGGCAGCGTCGACAACGCCCAGTACACGCATTTCGAGTGTCGCGTGTCCGGCAAGAAGGCGCAGGAACTTGTGCGTCAGCTCAAGCCGGCCGTCGAGGGCAATCTGAAGGTGCTGATCGGCTTCACGCTCAGTGATCTGTATGCCGAGTCCTTCACCTTCAAGAATGGTGATAAGGCCGGCGAGACCGGCATCAGTCTGAAGGCCCGGCTCCTGCGTCTTGCATGGGCCAAGGTCGACGGACAACCGTTCTACACCGCCGAAGAACAGGCGGCGTAATTCCACACCGGCCGGGTAACTCTGTTACCCGGCCACCTTCCAACCCACCGGGGGATCATCCCCCGAGGGACTGGTCTCCCTTATCGTGAGGAGATCAGTCATGAAGAAGGAAACGGTAACGGTGGTGGATGACCGGTTCAACGGTCTGAAGCCCTCCGAGCTGAACGAGCAGGAGAAGCGATCCATCGTGACACTGGCGACCAATGTGCTGGCGTTCAAGTTTCGGTCCGGGCGTGTTCTGAGTAGTCCGGAGGAAACACGAACCTACCTGCGCCTGAAACTCGCAGACTACCGCAACGAGGTGTTTGGGTGTCTGTTTCTGAACAACCGGCACCGGGTCATCGCCCTGCGTGAGTTGTTCCAGGGCACCATCGATGGTGCCTCGGTTCATCCGCGAGTGGTCGTGCAACAGGCACTCGATGTTAACGCCGCTGCAACGGTGTTCTTTCACAACCATCCTTCGGGCGTGGCGGAACCCAGCCGTGCGGATGAGATGTTGACACGCCGGCTGCGCGATGCACTGGCACTCGTCGATGTGCGTGTGCTGGACCACTTCGTGGTCTCGGGCGGCGAGAGTGTTTCGTTTGCCGAACGTGGGCTTATCTGACGTTCATCTATTTTCACAAACCTTGCCGGGGAAGCAGCTTCTTCCCCGGCAGGGAAGGAGGTGTGACCTGGCGTCTATCCAGAGGAGAAACACCATGTCCAATACTTCCAATGAATCCTCCACCGAGTCGTTCTTCGGCAAGGTGATTTCGACCTATACCCGTGCCCAGGCCATCGAGGATGGGGTACTGATCGACGCGGCCGCCATGGCCCGGGAAGCCGGCTTCAAGTGGCCGGTTGGTCTGACATCGGCTGCCTGGACCGATTGCGTGGCCTGGTCCGAGGACGATTCCCGGCGGCAGATTTACCAGGACGAGTCCGGGCGCTTGTGGGATGTGCTCTACATGGCGTCCAACGCTATTCGGACCAGCAAGGACTCGGGTGATCGGTTGCTGTTCCAGCTCTATCGGGTACCGCGTGACGGGCACTCGTTGGAGGCAGCACTGGTGACGCTGCGACTGATCGTCGGGCCCGGTGACGCCGGCGAGCCGGTGGTTACGATCCTGCAGCCGCACGAGGACTGAAGCACTGGTTCCGTGTCGTTCTTTCAATGTATCGAGTCGTTGACTCGAGTTTTCCCAACCCCACCGGGGAGATCCTCTCCCTGGTGGGGAAGGGTCTCTCCGATAAATCAACTCAGAGGAGAGTCATGATGAAATACGTTGTTCAATACACCTTGCCCTACGAGCACCGGGTCATGGTCGGCATCGCAGCCGACAGCCCGGATGATGCTATCCGGAAGGCCGAATCCTTGTTTGATGCCGGCGATATCTGGCAGGACACCGCCGAGGTGCCGCTGTTGCTCGATGACTTCGACGAGACGGGCGACGGTCCGTTGCACTTCACCGTTGAACAGGAGCTGTCCGATGGCGAACCCTTGCCGAAACCGGATGCAAGTGTGATTGCGCTTCGCCGGCGGGAGGCCGCCTTACGGGCGTCACAGCTGCTGGTCGAGGCCTACGGCCGCGGTGAGCAACGTGGCGGGAGCATCGACTGGGAGGATCTGGATCAGGCCTACCAAGCGGCGCATCAGGCCTCCAGTACGGCTCCAGTGATGGATCGTCCTGAAATAGGCCTGCGCTGCTCGCGGCTGGCTGTCGTCATGGAAGGCGGTATCGTGCAGGCAGTGATCGCCGATCAACCCGGGACCGCACCGGCGGTTGCTGTCATCGACTATGACATCGACGGCCACGAAGCTGAGGATCTGCGTGACATCACGCAATCCGATGGCCGAAAGGCGAAAGCGCTGGCCGTCGAGCATTATGTCGAGCCCGCCCGCATCAAGCTGGATGAGGTCTTCCAGGAATCCGACTAGTTGTTAACTTCTACGCCCCGCCTCGTGCGGGGCGAATCTTTCAAGCCCATAAAATATGGGAAACACAGAAGGTAATGGGCGAACACGCCAGCTGAAGCCCAATATAGCGCTTTACTTTTGAAAGAAAAACATATATATAATTCTTTCATAAGTTATGGGCAAGCACATCGACAGCACCGACAGCAGGATTCTCCGGCGGATTCAGTCCCGCAAGCGGGGCTGGGTCTTTACGCCTGATAGTTTCACGGACCTCGGTACCCGCCGTGCGATCGATCTCGCTCTGATGCGACACCGGGACAGTGGCCTCATCCGCCAGCTGGCCCGGGGGCTCTATGATTACCCGAAGATCGACCCCCAGCTGGGCCCGTTACAGCCGTCAACGGACGACATCGCACGCGCCCTGGCCGGGCGGGATGCCACCCGTTTGCAGCCCTCCGGGGCCTACGCCGCCAATCTCCTTGGGCTCTCCACTCAAGTGCCCATGAAGGTTGTATATCTTACTGATGGTCGTACGCGGACCGTCCAGGTTGGCAAGCGCCAGATCCACCTGAAGCACACTACGCCCCGCAATATGGCCACAGCGGGAAAGGTCAGTGGGCTGGTCATTCAGGCCCTGCGCCACCTTGGGAGGAAGAATGTCGATCAGCAAATCATCAAGCAACTCGATCAGCGGCTCGATGATGCGGCACGCAAGCAACTGATGAAAGATATTCGATACGCCCCGGCCTGGATCGCCGATATCATTCGCACGCTGGCCGGCCAGAAAAGCGCAGCATGAAAGAATTCATCGAGCTGCTGGAAGAACGCCGCCGACTGGTCTGTACGGAGGCCGGTGCGCAACTGAACCTGTTCGAGATCGCCGTCGAGAAGGACTTCTGGGTTTGCTGGATCTTGCGCAAGCTGTTCGAGTTACCCGAATGGGGCGAACACCTGACGTTCAAGGGTGGAACATCACTGTCCAAGTGCTGGAATCTCATCGAACGATTTTCCGAAGACATCGATATCGTCATCGACCGGGGTGTCCTGGGCTTTGGTGGAGACAATGCGCCGGAAACCGCGCCCAGCAAGAAGCAGACGGTAAAACGTCTCAAGGCACTGAAAGCATCCTGTCAGCAGACCATCAGCGACAGGATTCAGCCGGCACTCACCGAATCAATTTCATCGGACCTGCCGGGGGATCTCGAATGGGTGCTCGAATCCGACCCGGACGATCCCGATGGGCAGACTTTGCTGTTGGTCTATCCGACAGCCTTCCCGGAGCAGGCCGCCTATCTTCGCCGTGCCGTGAAGATCGAGATGGGCGCACGCTCGGATACCGATCCCGCCGAATCCATCGATATCAGGCCCTATATCAGCGACGCCTTTCCGGATTTGCTCTCAGAGCCGCAGGCGCGTGTCCGATCAGTCATGCCAAGACGCACTTTCTGGGAGAAGGCGATGCTTCTGCACGAGGAGACCTTTCGGCCGGAAGACAAGCGGCGTCGGGCAGCCATGGCACGGCACTACTACGATCTCTATCGCCTGATTCTCGCTGGCGTAGGCGATGAATCTGCCCGGGATATGGACCTGTTCGATCGGGTCGCGACTCATCGCCAGGTCTTCTTTCGTCATACATGGGTTGATTACTCGACGTTGAATCCCGGCCAGTTGCGGTTATTGCCTGCGGAAGCCGACCGGCCCGCCTGGCAGGCCGATTACGAGAGCATGCGGCAGGAGATGTTTTATGGTGACGTGCCGATGTTCGATGAGATCCTGACGGTGGTGGGCGAGTTTCAGGCCAGGTTGAATGCCGGATAGACTGTGCTCGTGAAGACTTCTTCATAGCTGTCCACTGAGTCCCCAGGTCCTGCCCGCCACGGCAACGCGAGCCGTTAACTCGCGTGCCAAGGGCGGGGCCATTGCGTACGGCATCGCCGCGCGCAATGGCGCCTGTGGACCCCAGTGGGCAGGTAGGGACGATCCGAAGGCTCGCAAATTTCCGTACGATGCACACCCTGTGACAGGCGAAGGCCTGGCGCGGGGTGTGCCTGAACCGAAGGCGCCCTCGTCACTACTCAGCGCAGCGGGGTGGTGACGAGGGCGGCAATCCCGTTAACGGCGCGGGTTTGCGACTGGATTTCGCGGTTACGGC
>CAMYJI010000056.1 GCA_947258545.1 uncultured Ectothiorhodospiraceae bacterium | reverse complement strand
GTAATGCACATCTTTATAACGCGCCATCACAGTGTCCTTTTTGCATGAGGGGTGTGATCGTTAATTACTGCTGCATTTTAACAGTTTCCTGCTTATCTCTGGGCTTTTTCTACAGCTTCAACGCCTCGCATCAGCGGACAATTTGCACGCGTAGCGGGCAATTTGGTCCGACCGCATGCGATTGTTATACGTTTTTTTCAATTCTGTTCTTAGAAATAGTTGTCGAATGCTTCTGGGAGCTCCGATAAAAGTCGGGCACCTTCAAAGTATTCTGATTCTCGATTATGAAACTCGATAAATCCAACTTTTGTCTCCATATCGAATTCCCCCAACGCCTCATCCAGCATTAGATAACCAATATTTGCATAAGTGTCACTTTGAGCATCGTTTTGACCCTTGAGAAACGAGACTATTCCTACCTTTTCTCCATCTTTAAACATTTGAAAGTGGACATCACTAGCAGCAACGGATATGCCTCCAAATTCTAGATCGTTTAAGGGATCTCTCCTTTGGCGATACTTTATAAATATCCACTTTTCTAGATCAGGTGCACTTGTGGCCAATGATTCAACTGAAGGAAATGCAGTCTTAATACCGCCAGCCGAGATAACAAATTCTCTTTTACCATCTCCTGTTATTGGGCCAAACTCAAAGGTAAGGTCTTGATTGACTTTGCGCATTTCAGTACCGAGGGCGTCAAAGATGCTTTCACGGTCTTCTTCGAAATCAAACAAGACAACTTCGTTTTTTTGAAACCACTTCCAAAACTTAGTCTCTGGTGTAGCTCCAAATACGTTAGAAACTGAAAGTATCGACATTATTAGAATTGCTCGTGCTAGTTGACTCATGGATCAAACGTATAACAGTTGAATTAACGAGACCCCCTGTCTCGTTATACATTTTTATACGTCATACGCACATGCCTCAGCCAGATTAGCCTTTAAAGCTATTTCGGCGCCATTCTCGAAGCGTATTACTAGTATCTCGTTTCCCTCAGATGGCATTCGAGCACCATTGTAATCTACCTTGCCAAGGCTAGAGTTCTCGAAGAATCCAAACTCAGAGATAGTGTCTGTGGGTTCACCACGAACATCCAGGTAACTTACATCAGTGAAAATAATTCGTAATCTATGCGGCAGATCATCCGGGACCCACTCGCCACTATTACGCGTCCATTTAAGCTCAACCGTTTCATCTGTCTTCTCTATTCCCATGTAGTCGAAACAATTATGTAAATCATAATATTCATCAGCGATATCAATGCCTATTAGGTCCTTCGATATAGCAAAGTTCCCAAGCCTCATGACGTATAACAGTTGAGGCCAGCGGCGGCGAAGCCGGCCGACTGGGGCGATTTGTTATGAGCAAGCTTAACGTACACGAATATTATCCACCTCAATGCTATAAATAGACTTGCCATTATCAATAAGTGAAAGCTCAATACTAAGATCAGATAAACCTTCTTCCACAGTAAAAATCGGCGCAACTACACTCCATTCTTTTGGATTACTACCTTCTACCTCAATTACATCAAGTCCTATTTTGTCAGGATATGGGATCAACTTACATCCGTATTCGTTAATAGATTCTTTTAGTTCATCTGCGCTCAATCGATTACCGCGGGAGACGAAAGCTAACTCACCATACTGTTTGTTCTGCAGGAGCGAATAGACATACCTGACGGTCTCCTCGATCATGGGTTCTTATTGCTCATAACGGTTGAGTCGAGCCGCGCGGCCACGGTCAGAGCCGCGAAGCGCCACAATACTTTCCCGCGTCGGTCTCGGACGATTTGTTATATGCTGGCTCATATTTCGCTAATTTCTTCTTTTTCTAAAACCATTGCTCCATATATTAAATCTGCCGTTTCCTCTTCTAGCTCCTCGAAGCGCATTTCTTTTTCGTTAAATTTATCTGACTGCATGAACTCCATTTCTGGATTTAAATACAGGCTTCCACATTTAATTAGCTTGACTCCCGCAACTTCTACCACTGAGCAGTTATCAGGCAATTCTAGCTCTTGTGTAATTGTGATTTTAAATCTCTTCATTTCTTATTGCATATAACGTAAAGCTAACCGGCACTGGCAGCACAGCGTGCTGGCAGTGTCCGAGTTAGTGACTTGTTACGGCTAACCGCGATATTACTATTCAAATAATACTTCAGGGTATTTATCGCGAGTTTCAACGGGTGTCGGGGAAAAAATATTCTGTTTCCTAAACCAAAAACAATTTCAGGATGAACAAACTTGTTATCCGTGAATTGTTTTTGGTTTAGGTAATAACATATTTTCATGTTTTTTCATCGACTCCTTTTTCTGCTTGCGATGTAAGCACTTATATATTGATCGGATAGGTTAATTCCGGCCGTAACGTTTTAGTTGAGCTGACTTTGACGGCGACAACCGGAGCGGCAGCGAAGGGAGGATGCGGTCAAAGGTCTGCTCGAACGACTTGTTAGCAGTTAATCTGGCTCGCATTCTGAATATACCCATTCAGCACCGATTTCATTACGCTCTGCTTCCCAATCTTCCTTCAGATCTGCAAGTTCATTTAGTGTTGGATCTCTTTCGGTTAGATGTCCAACACCAACTAAACGGGGGTTTTCATCATGATCATCACCACCACACAAAAATTGCCAGTCACCGTCAGAACGGCATACGTATAAAATTGGTCTTGTATCCTCGTATACATGAGGACAGACATAAACACCTAAATTTGTGGGCTCGATCTTTTTCATCATTTACTGCTAACAGTGGATTCGACTGATTGCGTAGTAATGTGTATATGTCGGAATCGTCCTATTGTGCGAACGGCCGACTCGGTCTAGCATGAAACTCAACATAGCTATCTCCGGGCAGGATGCCCTCTCATTAAGACAAGGAAGGTCAGTATGTCAGATTCAAATTCCCCAGCAGCTGATGCCATTGCGCGCTTCTATGATAACTACCTGAACTGCCTGCATAAAGCATCCATTCCCGAGAAGCAAAGACGGTGGTACGTAAAGCGCATTGAAGCGTTTATTAAGGCCCATTCCGGACGCAAGATCAAGTCGCTTACTGACCAGGAGATCAGCGCATACCTGAAGATGATAGGCCGACAAAATCGACTTTCTGGCTGGCAATTTGCACAGTGCATCGATGCAATACGGATTCTATATTGCGAGTTGCTCTCAATTCCGCCCTGCCAGCAGGGCGTGGACTAAGGAAACTGATAAGACTCGGCCAGACAACTTGATATTGACCAGCCTCGACTTCTTTCAGAATCCTGACTATCCGGCTCTCACTGAATCCGCTCTTGCGCAGTACTCGGCCTCCTCTATTCGGCATAATGTGCCCAGAAGACCTCTGGTTATGCTTGGATCTATTTCAGAGGAGGTTTGCAGTCTGCTGTCACAGCCATTCCGCGCCTACTTCCAGTATTCCATTCCGGTGAGACATCGACAGGAATGGGTTCTTATACGGCCTCTCCCCGGGCCCGGCATGAATCAGTGCCCATCGTCGAATTGAAAATGGACATGGGTGCCGTCACAAAACGGTTTGTTCTTCGACTCACCGCAGCGGCACAGCGTGTAATGCTCGCGTGACGCGCCATCACCCCAGTCGGCATCAGTGAGTTCGATGCCACCGGTCACGCGGTACGGGCCGTTCTTTTCGATTTCAATCGTCGGCGGGCGTTCCATGACGGGCTGCGGTTCACCATCGATCGAATAACTCAGTGCGCCTGACGGACAGCTTTCGATCAGTGCGCGAATATTATCCACGTTGTCGTTATCGGGATGGATCCACGGCGTACTATGTTCGTTGAATACGCTGCCGAGATTCTTCACGCAGTTTTCCGCATGCGAACACAGCAACACGTTGTTGTAGATGGTGATGTGTTGACCGATATAGCCATGGCATTTGTCTGCGGTCCGCTCCGGCGATCGGCTGTCATCGAATTCCGATTCCTTATGACTGCCGTCACAATACGGCTTGTTCTTCGATTCGCCACAGCGGCACAGGCCCATGGCCGGTTTGGTCTCCAGGCTGACTCCCCTGCTGTCGACCAGGTTGGTCAGGCCCTTGACCACCAGGGGACCGTTTTTTCCGCAGCTGATGCTGATCTTTTCCATTCAATACCCCCTGTCGTATCTGCTCATATGAATGTATAGGCCATGGCCAGGTGACTTACGAGTCGCTGACCTGCGGTCTCTGCAGTGGCCCCGAAGGCCACTATACCGTCTTCATGTCCCCCCATGGAAAAGAGGCCCTTGTCCCTGACGTCCGTCTCCCTGAACAGGCGCCCTACTTCCAGCGCCATGGCCGGTGTGCCGTACGCCACGGCCGGGTCCGTTACCGGCAGTTGCAGGCTGTCGGCATGCCGCCAGATGTCGGGTGAATGTACATGCAGGATCACCCGGATGCCGGCATCCTCTGCATAGATCATGGCATGCGTCAGGGATTCCGATGAGGGCCTGACCGGCCCCGCGGCGACGACCCGGTTGCGCCGCAGGTCGTGCTGCGTGACGCTGCAGTAACCGGATGCGTCCAGTATTGCCAGGCCGCCGGTCTGGGTGCCGCTGATCACGAAGGCGCGCTGCTCCGGTTCGGCATCGAACGGCGCAAGCCGCTGGCTGACATTGCCGAAGCCATAACCACCGTAGCGTTGCGGATCCTGTCCGATCAAGGCGAGTTGCCAGAGTATGCTCCGCCAGGCGTTGAGCTCGCGCAGCTCTTCCAGGGGCACCGGTGTGGCGGTGGTAAATTCCAGCTCAAACTTGATGACGCCTTCTTCCTGCATCAGCGTACCCGGTTGCATTATTTTCCGCTAAATGCCTGGCGTATGCGTTCAACCCGGCGCCGGTTCACACCGAAGTCGCTGTATCCCGTGCGCGCACCCGAGCGCACATGAATGACCTGCTCATCCGGTACCAGCAGGAATTCCAGATCATCGACAAAGCCGAATACCCGGCTGAGTGCCTCGGCATGCAGGTAGTCTGCGCCCTCTTCGACGATACGGGTGCGCTGCTCTGACAGGACGGCTGACCGGAGTTGGCCCCAGGCCGTTTGCGCGTTGCCTGTAAAGGAAAAGGGTGCAATGGCATGTTGGTCGTCATCTGTCTGGCTGGAGACGCAGTTCGGTTTTTGCGGACAGGCGGCTAACGGTCTGGCATCTCCGGCTTTGGTGGTATGGGTCATCAGGGTTGCGAGGATCAGGGTGGCGATGATTGATCGTATGGCGAACATGTGCGCCTCACTATAACGAGCGCATGCCTGTTGTGTAAACCGGGTCCGGCGTCGGGTTGCGGTTAATATCGTCCTGCGTCTATCAGGCGTTGTTGCCAGTAGGGATTATCGAGGCTGGCGTAGGACACCCGTTTCCCGCTCGAGGGGGCATGGATGAACTGTCCGTTACCGGTATAGATGCCGACATGGGATACCTTGCGGGAGCCGTGTTTGAAGAACAGCAGGTCCCCGGGTTGAATACGGGTCAAGGTGACGGGTGTGGCGTGACGCCGCTGCGCCGTTGTCGTGCGGGGTACCGGCACGCCTGCCTGGCGGTAGGCGTATTGCACCAGGCCGCTGCAATCGAATCCGCGTGGGCTGGACCCGCCGTAACGGTACGGCGTTCCCAGCAGGCGGGTGGCCACGGCAACGGCCGGGTGATGCCCGGTTGCCGGTTGGGCACCGCCGGCGGTTGTGTCGTGGCGTACCGGCGGATTCGTACTGCAGGCAGCCAGCAAGCCGCTCAATCCCAGGGCAAGCCACAACCGCCGTGTACCTCGAAACCGTATTGGAATACTGAGCATGGCGAGCGTCTCCGTGCATGATGACTGCTACATAAGGTATCGGCGCCCTGCCTGGAGGCTTGATATTACAGGATATACAAACAATAAAAACAGAAGCTTGCAGAACAATATTCTGGTTATTTCTATAGATATGTTTATACGCCCTCAATCCCGGGATACTGTCCGTCGTTACCCACCAGGTGGGCCAGGACCGGTTTGATCTGGATAAAATAACCTTTGAATAGGCCGCTTCAACCATTCCGTTGGGGCTAGGAATAGCGACAATATTTTGTCTATACTTTTATTGCCTATGCCGGCTACGACCAGCAAGGCAGCGGTATTAATGAGGTAATCGACAATAATGGAGGGAATAAATAATGAAGAAAATTACAAAGCTTGTTGCAGCCAGCATCGTGGCCGGCGCAGCTGCACTGGGCGCCAGCACGGCGAGTGCCTGGTGGGGCGGTAACGATTACTACGGTGGTCCCTGGGGCGGTGGCCCCTGGGGTTACGGTGGTTATCCCGGTTACGGCTGGGGCGGTTATCCCGGCTATGGTGGCTGGGGTCGCGGTTACGGCTGGGGTGGTTATCCCGGCTACGGTGGCTGGGGTGGTTATCCCGGCTATGGTGGCTGGGGTGGTTATCCCGGTTACGGTTATGGCTATCCTGCCTATACAACGCCCACCGCACCGGCGGCCACTACGGCCAAGTAAACTGCATTCCTGCAGGGAAAAGGCGCACCCTCGGGTGCGCCTTTTTTATGTCCCCTCATCCTAACCTTCTCCCCAAAGGGGAGAAGGAATTAAGCGGCACGCTAATACGGTTTTGCGGCCGGGTAATTGCGGAACGGCCCCTGGGCATCGAAGACTGGCGGCTGGATCCTGGGCCAGCCTTGGCGGGCATCGGCGGCAGGCAGCTTACCCGCCTTGTAGGCCACCTGGTCTTCCCCCAGCCGGGCCGACTCGCCGGGCATCGACCAGACAATCTGCATCAGGACCTCATCCAGGATGGCAGCCGCCTGTTCGAACCGGCCATTGGCAGCCTTGGCGAGTGCCAGCACCTCCAGGTGCGGCGGGATGCGTTGTTCCTTGACCAGTTGCTGCGCCAGGCGCAACGCTTCCTGCGGATCGTTTAACTGCGGGTCGCTGCTGGTTGCCAGCAGGCGGGCCTGCAGGCTGCGGAACAGTGTCTGCTCAGGGAAATACTGTATCGCGTCCTTGAGGGTCTGCATCAACATGCTGTCGGAGGCGCCGGCCTCGAGCAGTGCGCCGAGGTAAGGAGTATAGGCCGCCGAGTAACGTGCATCGCTTGCCAGGGCCTGTTGATAATGCGTCATGGCCTGCCGGTGTTTCTGCTGGCGGAAATGGTGGTTGCCAAGGTAATAATGTGCCCCGGCATGCGCTTGTTCATGTGCCAGTACCTGGTGGTAATACTCCAGCGCTCGCGCGGTGTCACCCCCCTGTTCTGCCAGGATCCCGAGCAGGAACAACCCCAGGGTGTTGTCCGGCTGCAGGGTGATGACGCGCTCCAGGGTCGTCCGGGCTTCGGTCACTTGCCCTGTCAGGTAGAGGGCGCGTGCATAGCTGACCATTGCGATGGCATTGTCCGGTTCCTTTGCCAGGCCGAGGGCGAAGTGATCCCGGGCCGCCTCATGATCATGCCGGTTGACGGCCTTCATGGCACGGAGGTAGTGGACATGGGCGCCGCTCTTCATCGCCTCGAGGCTCTCGATATGGGGGTCCCTGATTGTAGGCAGCGCATCGCCGCGTAACGCCAGGTGTGTTTTTGCCTCGGCGTTGCGTTTGACGGCACGCAGTGCCTGTGCCAGGGCGTAATGAACCCTGCTCGCAGCGGGGTCCGTCTTCAGTGAACGATTGAGGTAGGTGATGGCTGCCTCGTAGTCGCGCTGCAACAGGGCGATCTGTCCCAATCCGTAGAGGGCGGCGGCTTCAAGCCCGGTCTCGTTGACGACTTCTTCATAGGCCGCGCGGGCCTGGTCGAGTTCGTTGAGATCGAGAAAGGCATCTGCGAGCCGCACGACCAGGGCCTTGTAGCCTGGGTCCAGTGTGCGTGCCTGCCGGTAGCGCTGCACGGCGAGTGGCATGTGTCCGGTCGACGCGGCATGGTACGCGGAGAGATAGGCCCAACGGAAGTTTTCGGGATCGAGGGCGATGGCATTCGCGTAGCACTGGTCCGCCGGACGGTGCAGGACATGGACCTGATAGAGTGCGCCCAGTTCACCATAGGCGTCTGCGAGGTCGCGCGTTGCAGCGGCTCCCTGCAAGGCGGCATTCACCTGTGCACGGGTCTCCTCCAGACGTGAGCGGGCGTCTTCATCCAGGTTGTCTGTTTTTGGCAGTGGCACGGACTGCAGTTTGTGTGTGGCCCCGTCTGCCGGCGGATTGGCTACCGCGTCGTCGGCATGACCAGCCTGCGTCCAGGCCAGCAGGCACAGGCAGAAAAAAGGTGTCAGGAACCATTTTTCATTCTTGCGACGGGCGTTATGTTTTGCAGTGCTTTTAAAAATGGTTCCTGACACCTTATTGCCTCTGGCTCACAGTGATGACGCGGTCGACCGCATCGACCGGGATCTCCTGCACCTGACCGTCCGGCCAGGTGATGGTCAGTTTGTCCACCTGCGTGCTGGCGCCCAGGCCGAAAGTCACCGGTAATTCGACCTGGGAGAGGTAACTGCGCGTGGGCATGACAAGGCGGCGCTGGGTGATGCCGCCGGCGGTCAGCTCCACGCGGGCGCCGATCACCGCCGCGCCGTGACCATCCTCGAAGGCTAGCCGCAACCAGTGGTTACCCGATTGCTGGTCGTTGCGGAACAGCTTGGCGCGCCGGCCGCTCTGGGTCACCACGATGTCCAGGTCGCCATCGGCGTCGATGTCGGCATAGGCGGCAGCGCGGCCGACCAGGGGCATGGCCAGGTCCCCGGTCTCAGTGACGTGGATAAAGCGGTTGCGGCAATCGTCGCCGCAGTTCCAGAACAACTGGGCGGGCTGGGCATAACTCTGGCTGGGTTGCACGATGTTGATCTCGCTCTCCAGGTGGCCGTTCGCCTGGTACAGGTCGAGCCGGCCGTCGAGGTCATAATCGAAGAAGAACAGCCCGAAGGTCAGGGCCAGGCGCGAGGCCGGTCCGAAACCCTCGAGGATGGCCTCGTCGGCAAACGGGGCCTGTCCGTCAGCCGTGACGAACAGGGAGCTCATTTCGTTGGCGAAGTTGCCGATGCCGATGCCCAGGTCGCTGGTGTTGCGGAAATAGGCGGCATCGATACCCATGGCCCCGGTGGCCTTGCCGTTGCGGTCGAAGGCGATCCCTTCCAACGCGCCGATCTCCTCGAAGCGGCCATCACCCAGGTTGTGGAAGAGGAAATTTCTGACCGTGTCGTTCGCCACGAACAGGTCGATCCAGCCGTCGCGGTCATAGTCCACCGGCGCGACCGCCAGACCCTTGCCTTGCGGCAGCCCGCTGACCGGGTCGTTCACGATGATGCCGGCGGCATGCGAGACGTCACTGAACAGGCCGTTGCCCTCGTTGCGGTAGAGGCGGTTGTTGGTCCCGATGAAGTGGTTGGGGGCACCGATGGCGCGGCCCAGCCCGGTGAGCTGGAAATCGATCTCCAGGTCGATCTCGCGTGACCACAACACGTAGTTACCGACAAACAGGTCCAGGTCATGGTCGTTGTCGTAGTCGAGGAACGTCGCCGCGGTACTCCAGTCGCTCTCCAGCCCCGCGACCTGCGCCGTGGCGGTGACATCCACGAACATTCCGGCATTGTTCCTGAGCAGGAAGTTCTCTCCCAGTGTCGTGATATACACGTCCGTCCAGCCGTCAGCGTCATAGTCACCGACCGCCACCCCCATGCCGTAGCTGGTGATGGCGAGACCGGTGGCTTCAGTCACGTTGCTGAAGCGGCCGTGGCCGTCATTCCGGTAGAGCGCCAGGGTCGGTGCCGGTTGCTGGGGCCGTTCCGACCACCAGGTCGAGTTGACCAGCAACAGGTCCTGATCGGCGTCGTTGTCATAGTCGAGGAAGGCCACGCCGCTGCCGATGGCCTCGGGTATCAGCTTTTCACCCTGGCTGCCATTGACGTGCACGAAGTCGATCCCTGCTGCCTCGGTGATGTCGGTGAAGGTAACGGAGGGCGGACTGTGCGTCGGCGCAGCGGTGTCGATGACCGGGCCGGAGACCACGGCCTCCTCGATCAGTTCCGGTTCCACATGCTCGCGTGACAGGTACCAGAGGACCGCACCAACCAGGGCCAGCACCAGGATAAAGCCCAGGGAGCGGTAAAACGCCTTGCGGATGACGGCCTCGTCACGGTATGTCTGTTTTTCCGGGGTGCCAGCTTCCATTGTGGATACGGGTTTTCTGTCTACTGCCTGAGCATATAGATGGCAACGGCCGCGGCGGCCTTGTCCGCGGCCGGGTTACGGCTGCGGTGCAGGGCGGCGGCCTGTTCTATCGCATTGTCATCCGGACGGTATTTTTCATGCAGCGCGCGGTGCTGGTTTGCCTGCTTATCATAGCCGAGCGCAGTATAGACCAGCGCCAGGTTGTGGTGTGCGCTCAGGTTCTCGGGTTCGATTTCCAGTGTCCGCTTGAACCAGTCGCGTGCCCGGCCAAGCACCTCGCGGCGTTCAGCATCATTCGTCTCACCGCGTAATTGCCGGGAATGTTCGAACAGGGTGCGCCCCAGTTGGTTCAGTACCCGTACATCATAGGAGAAATCGAAGCCGCGCTCACGGGCATCTTCGAAACGGGTCTCGATGATGTTCTCCAGTGTCTGCACGGCCTCGCGCAGATAGCCGTTCTCGCGGTCGATCAGTGCGCTGAACCAGGCAACGGTCCAGGGGGGCGCCGGCAACAGGCTGGTGCTGGCGCGCGTCAGGGCACGTGTGGCCTCCTCCAGCCGCCCCTCCCTGAAATAGACCCGCGTCAGGTTGAGCGCGCCATTGCCGTCACCCAGTGCTTCCACCTGCTTGAAGGCATGTTCCGCCTGGCGCAGCTCGCCTTTGCCGCTGCTCGAGACCGAGCTGCCCTCGCGCAGCAGCCCGATACCGTAATCATTCCAGCGCTCGACAACGGGGATTTCCGAATTCTGCTCGGGAGCTTTTCCCGACTTTGACTGCACCGGCAGCGTGATCCTGTCTGTCGCCATGGCAGTGATGGGCAGGTCGTTGTAGGTAAAGGCCTCGCCCTGCAGGTGGCGCAGGTAGGTGGTGTCGAACTTGCGGTAGTTCAGCCGGGCCTCGATCTCGATGGGGCCGTCCACATCGGCGGGAACCTCCAGCAGATAGTGCACCACGGAGGTTGCACCCGGCGGGATCTGGTGGTTGTACAGCGCGACAAAGATATCCTGGGCATTGCGCCGGTCGATGCGGTTGCCCTCGCGGTCCAGGACATAGGAATTCACGAAATAGGACCAGGGGTCGACGGCACCGTCTGTATCGAGGTTGCCGCTGCGGCCGATCACCCTGCCGTTGGCCGTTGCATTGACGTCGATCCAGAGCTCGTTGGAATCGCTCGTTCCCTGGGTCAGGTGGTGGCCCACGCCGGTGGTGCGCACAACCAGCTCGAGCAGGTAACGCTGCCCCGGCCTGAGGACGGGCAACGCGGGGCGTAGCGGTGCATGCAGTTTGCCGTCGATACGGCCGCCCTCCTTGATGCCGAAGATGTCGATGCGCGTCACGTCACGCAGGCGATTCTGGTGGGCCTCCATAACCCAGTCCGGCAGGTCCAGCAGGTGTGCAATGCCGGTATTGGCTGCCGGGAACTGGTGATTGTGTGTGCTGCGCTGGCCACTGTCGTCGAAATCACGGGCCGCTGGATCGTCGGACGGCGTCAGCTGCATGTGGCAGTCACTGCAGCTTGAAACCGCCTGTGGCGGATAGTAAAAGCTGTCGACCCGGTGGCCTGACACGCCGCTGAACAGGAAGCTGTCGTAGTGGTTTTGCCCGCGCAGCCAGCGGTAGTGGTTGACCTCCTCGGGTATATGCGCCTTGTGGCAGGTCGAGCAGAAGGCCGCTGTGCGGTGAACCGGCTTCAGCAGCGTCTTGCTGTGAAAGGCCGGCTTGGCCTTGATCAACTGGTGGTTGATGCCCTTGAGCAATCTCGATTCACTGAAGGCGAACGGGTAGCGCGGCGGGTCCACGAGGGTGTAGTTCCCGTTACCATAGGTGCTGTCCAGCCGGGTAATGGCATGACAACTCATGCAGGTGATCCCGGCCTGTCCCGTCGGATCGTTGTCGGTGTCGAAGTCCGGGTCGTCAAAACGGCCATCGAACAAGGGGACCGGGTCATGGCAGGCGGCACAGAAACGCGAGGCCTGCACCGTGCCGTCGCGCTGCATGACGACCTCGCGGGTTTCCTCGACGCTGAACTTGTAGACCGGGTTATTGAAGGAGCTGAAGCGGTGGACGCTGTGCTCGTGCTGCCGGGCGATCTCGCCGTGACATTCCGCGCATTCATCATCCGTCATCAGGTGGCTGGCCGGTATGCTGTCGCTGCCGGCAAGCACCGCCAGTGAGGGCAGGAATTCCACGACCTGTTCCGGCGCCCCGGTGGTCCGGGTGCTGATATGCAGTACCAGCATCACCGCCGCAAAGGCCGCGGCGGCCAGCGACCAACGCAGGCCACGCTGCCAGTGGATCGGCCTGCCCGCGAGGCGGTGCAGGACAAACAGCCAGGCGACGGCAAGGGGGCTGGTGATATGGACCCAGTAGGCAATGCGGCGCACCAGCGGGTCATTGATCTCGAAGAAGTCGAAGCGGGTCAGCATCAGCCCGGTAAACAGCAATACCAGGGCGATGCTAAACAGCGCTATCCCGGCGCGTACCGCGTAGCGGTTGGGGCGCCGCCAGGCGCGCCTCATGTGCGTGAGTCCGAACAGGATCACCGGCACGGTGAGCAGCAGTCCCATCGCCAGGTGCAGCAGGAACATCAGCAGGTAAAAGTAGTCCTGGAGACTCTGGTTGCTCGAGTGTTCCAGGTAGGTGATGGCGACCAGGTAGACCGAGTTGACAACCAGGAGCGCAAACAGCAGGAAAACCAGCCCAAGCAGGCGCCTGAGGCGTTTGTCCATCACCGGTATGTCGGTTGTCCTGTTCAACTCTGCCGCAGCCATCGTGTCGCCTTCAAGCAATTCCTGCACTGCCCTGCTCCAGGCAGTTGCCTGCAGCCTCGTTAAATCAACTCAAAAATCAGCGCCTTTGTTCGCAGTCCCGGTGCCAGGACGCGGCTAATGCGCCCTTCCGGGACGGCGTCCGCTCCCGAACGTCCTTAGTATCGCTGGATTTGCCTGGCTAGCGTTTTGATATTGATCAACTTCTTTAGACTTTTTCTAATTCGGCGGTCACCGGCACCATCCCCGGCTGGCGTATTTTCGAAAAGACTGTATATAATTACAGTAGTCGGGTGGTCCCGCCCGGTCTGTGACCGCAACCCTTTGCCATGGAAATTATGCATGCCGTCTGCCAGCCGTTCCTTCAGTCCCGACTATTCGGAGTGTACCAGTCGCTGTCCCGTGGTCTGGCCCCGGGCCATCATCCTGGTGGACATGAATGCCTTTTTCGCGTCCATCGAGCAACGCGACTGTCCCGAATGGCGCGGACGCCCGGTGGCGGTCACCAACGGCCACCAGGGCACCTGCATCATCACCTGCTCCTACGAAGCCAGGGCCTATGGTATCAAGACCGGCATGCGTCTGAAAAAGGCGCGTGCGCTGTGTCCGGAACTGATCCAGTGCCCGGCACGGCCGGAGCGTTATGCCGCCACCTCCGCCGCCATCATGGAGGCGCTGCAGGACGTGACGCCGGACATCGAGGTGTTTTCCGTGGACGAGGCCTTTCTGGATGTCACCCAGTGCCAGCGCCTGCTGGGTACGCCCCTGCGCATGGCCCGGCTGGCGAAGCGCAAGGTGTTCGAGGCCTCGGGGGTGCTGTGCTCGGCAGGGGTCAGCGGCGACAAGACCACGGCCAAGTTCGCCGCCAAGCTGCACAAGCCGGATGGGCTGACAGTGATCCCGCCCTGGGAGGCGGCGGAACGCCTGCACGACGTGCCGGTGACGGAACTGTGTGGCATCGCCGAGGGTATCGTTGGCTTCCTGGCGCAGCACGGCGTGCGCACCTGCGGCGAGGTCAGGCGCCTGCCCATCAGTGTACTGGCGCGGCGCTTCGGCAACCCCGGGCGGCGCATCTGGTACATGTGCCAGGGCCAGGACCCCGAGAAACTGCAGGGCGAGGTCCCGGCGCCCAAGTCCATCGGCCACGGCAAGGTGGTACCGCCCGCTACCGTTGACCGGGAGGTGCTGCTG
>CAMYJI010000055.1 GCA_947258545.1 uncultured Ectothiorhodospiraceae bacterium | reverse complement strand
CTGTCCCATTACGCCGTCCGCGTCCAGTATCGGCTGGCCCGGGTAGATCTTGTCGAGTTCGCCCTTGTTGATGATGACCTGGTGCTTGTAGGGATCGAGGTTGACCGACATCAGTTCCGCGACCAGCACCCGTTCGCCGATCTTGAACGATGAGTCCAGCAGTTCGCGCAGGCGGATGTTTTCGGTCTCCAGTGACTGCAGTTTCTGACCCCGGGCCTTGAGCATCAGCAACTGGGTACGCAGGCTGGCGTTGTCCTCCTGCAGTTCGCGGCGGGTTGCGAGGGACTCGCGGAACCACTCCGACACGGCACGCGGCATCTCGATCGCCAGCTGCAGGGGATAGACCAGGACTGACAGGCCGGCGCGCAGTGATTCGATGTGGTTCTGGCGGTGGTCCATCATCATCAGGGCTATGGACAGCGTCACGAGCAGCACCAGTCGTGTGGTGATCGATGGACCCCGTGTGAAGATGAGCTTGATGAGCGCCCCCTGTGTAAATGCCGGTGTTATGCTGCCGGGAATGGCGATTGTCGCGACAAACTGCGGGCTATTCTAGCGTATTCGGGCGCAGGGCGGCGGGCGCCGCCGGGGGTTTATTCCACCGTGAAAACGTCACCACCACGTTCATCGAACAGTTCGAGCGCGCGGCCGCCGCCCCGGGCGACGCAGGTGAGGGGGTCATCCGCGACCACGACCGGAAGCCCGGTCTCCTCCATCAGCAAGCGGTCGAGGTCGCGCAGCAGGGCGCCACCACCGGTGAGCACGATGCCACGCTCGGCCACATCGGCGCCCAGCTCCGGCGGGGTCTGCTCCAGGGCCGTCTTCACCGCACCGACGATGCCGGCGAGCGGCTCCTGCAGCGCCTCCAGTATCTCGTTGCTGTTCAGCGTGAAACTGCGCGGGATGCCCTGGGACAGGTTGCGTCCCTTGACCTCAATCTCCCTGACCTCCTTGCCGGGATAGGCGGAGCCGATCTCGTGTTTGATGTGCTCGGCCGTGGCCTCACCGATCAGCGTCCCGTAGTTACGCCGTATGTAATTGATAATGGCATCGTCGAAGCGGTCACCGCCGATCCGTACTGAGGAAGAATATACGATTCCGTTCAATGAGATAACTGCGACTTCCGAGGTGCCGCCGCCGATATCAAGCACCATGGAACCGCGCGCCTCGTCGACCGGCATGCCGGCGCCGATGGCGGCCGCCATCGGCTCCTCGATCAGGTAGACCTCGCGCGCACCGGCACCGGCCGCCGATTCCCGGATTGCACGCCGTTCCACCTGGGTGGAACCGCAGGGCACGCATATGAGCACCCGCGGACTGGGTTTGAAGAAGCGTGCCTCGTGCACTTTGTGGATGAAATGCTGCAGCATTTTTTCGGTGATGGTGAAATCCGCGATTACACCGTCCTTCAACGGGCGGATGGCGGTGATGTTGCCGGGGGTGCGTCCCAGCATCCGCTTGGCCTCTGTGCCCACGGCCGCGATGCTCTTGGGGCCACCCGGGCCACGGTCCTGGCGAATTGCCACTACGGATGGTTCGTTCAGAACGATCCCCTGGCCACGCACATATATCAGTGTGTTGGCAGTGCCGAGATCAATGGAGAGATCGTTGGAAAACAGGCCGAATATACTTTTAATTACCATTTATTCCTTGTCCGTAGCGGTCGTTCGATACTGCGTGGGGGGTAATCTATCAACGGGGGGAGCTTTGGGCAAGGAATTACCCACGCGTTGAATCCTTCATGCATTGGCCAGGGGTGTATGCTACCTTTGCGCCCGTGTTGAATATCAGCGAGTCCCAGTGACCGGAGTCCCCATGGCACTTGAAGCAGATGACGTCGAAAAGATCGCACACCTGGCCCGCCTGGGCATCGACCCGGACGATATTTCCGAATACACCCGCAATCTGTCGGATATCCTTGCATTTGTGGAACAGCTGAACAGCGTCGATACCCAGGGTGTGGTTCCGCTGGCGCATCCACTGGACGCCACCCAGCGCCTGCGGCCGGATGCCGTTACCGAGACCGACGAGCGCGAGAATTTCCAGTACAACGCACCCTTGACCGAGGCCGGACTGTACCTGGTGCCCAAGGTTATCGAGTGACCGGGGGGCTATCTCCCGACAATGCCCCGCGGAATAGATGATACTTAATATACTGGATAGATGATTCTGTTCTGACCTGAGTTATGCACCACAAGACCCTTGTTGAACTAAGCGCTGGCCTCCGCCAGGGAGAGTATTCCAGCGAAGAACTGACCCGTGCCTGTCTTGACCGGGTGGCCGCTCTGCACAAGCAGCTCAACAGCTTTATCACAGTCATCGAAGAGCAGGCACTGCAGGCAGCCAGGCACGCCGATGCCCGTATTCGTACCGGTGATGCGGGTCCCCTGACCGGGATCCCTTACGCGCACAAGGATATCTTTTGTACACGGGGTGTGAAGACCAGCTGCGGTTCGCGCATGCTGGACAATTTTATTGCGCCTTACGATGCCACCGTAACGCAGCAGTTGAACACCGCCGGCGCGGTGATGATCGGCAAGACCAACATGGACGAGTTCGCCATGGGGTCATCCAATGAGACCAGTTTCTATGGACCGGTAACCAATCCCTGGGACAGTGAGACCGTCCCGGGTGGTTCCTCCGGCGGCTCGGCCGCGGCGGTTGCCGCACGCCTGGTGCCGGTCAGTACCGGCACCGATACGGGTGGCTCCATTCGGCAGCCCGCCGCCCTTTGCGGGATTACCGGCCTAAAGCCGACCTACGGGCGTGTCTCGCGCTATGGCATGATCGCGTTTGCTTCAAGCCTGGACCAGGCAGGACCGTTTGCGCGTACGGCAGAGGATGCCGCGCTTATGCTCGGCGCCATGGCCGGGTTTGACCCGCGTGATTCGACCAGCGTGGAGCGCGCACTCGATGATTACACTGGCGGACTCGAGCATACCCTGCAGGGCCTGAAGATAGGGCTGCCCGAACAGTACTTTGGCGAGGGCCTCGACAGCGGTGTTGCCGCCGCCGTCGAGGCTGCCCTGGACGAGTACCGCAGAATGGGCGCGGTCATCACGGAAATCACGCTGCCGAATTCACAGCTTGCCGTGCCGACCTACTATGTCGTGGCGCCGGCGGAGTGTTCCTCCAACCTGTCACGCTTTGACGGCGTGCGTTTCGGTTACCGTGCCAGGGACCCCGCAGACCTTGAGAACCTTTACATGCGTTCGCGCGGGGAGGGCTTCGGTGCGGAGGTCAAGCGCCGCATCATGATTGGCACCTATGCCCTGTCCGCGGGTTACTACGATGCCTATTATCTGAAGGCACAACAGGCACGACGCCTGATCCGCGAGGACTTTATGCGTGCCTTCGAGCAGGTGGATGTCATCATGGGGCCGACGTCGCCCTCGGCGGCCTTCCGGCTGGGCGAGAAGTCAGATGACCCGGTGACCATGTACCTCTCCGATATCTACACAATCGCGGTTAACCTTGCCGGGCTGCCGGGTATGTCGATCCCGGCCGGTTTCACGAAGGACATGCCCGTCGGACTGCATCTCATCGGGAACTACTTCGAAGAGGCGCGCCTGTTGAATGTCGCGCACAAGTACCAGCAGGTCACGGACTGGCATACACGTCAACCATCAAACGAAAGAGGGAGAAGACCATGAGCAAGATTACGACGATTGGGCTGGATTTGGCAAAAAATGTGTTTCATGTGGTGTGTTGTGATCAGCGCGGCAAGCTGATTCGCAAGAAGCGGCTCCGGCGTGGACAAATGTTGAATTATTTCACTCAGTTGCCGCCGTGCCGAGTGGGGATGGAAGCCTGTGCCAGCGCCCACTACTGGGCCCGTGAACTGGAGGCGCTGGGTCATCGGGTTAAATTGATTCCGCCCCAGTACGTGAAGCCCTTTGTCCGGGGCAACAAGAACGACTACAACGATGCCTTGGGTATTGCCGAGGCGGTGACCCGCCCCCAAATGCGGTTTGTATCCGTCAAGACACCGGAGCAACAGGATGTCCAGGCCCTGCATCGTCTGCGCGAGCGTCGTGTCGCGGAGCGTACCGCGCTGTGTAATCAAGTGCGCGGTTTGGTGGGCGAATATGGCCTTGTCTTGCCCAAAGGCGTCACTGCCTTGCGGCGTCGCTTGCCGGAGCTTCTGGAAGATGGCGCGAACGGCTTGAGTGGTTTTTTTCGTCGGCTGTTAGCCGAGAGCGCCCGGCAATTACAGGAGCTGGATGCGCATATTGATTACTATACCCGGGAGTTAACGCGGCAGAGCGGTCAAAATGAGGCGTGCCAACGGCTGCAGACAATCCCGGGCTATGGGCCGATCGTGGCCAGCGTGTTCTACAGTGTGGTGGGTGATGGAGTGGCGTACCGCCGGGGTCGGGACGTATCGGCCGCGGTCGGGCTGGTACCCCGGCAGCACAGTAGCGGTGGCAAAGAGGTATTGCTGGGTATCAGCAAACGGGGGGACCGCTATTTACGCAGTCTGCTGGTCCATGGGGCACGCTCGGTGGTGGCCCGGGCGGCAGGGAAAGCGGATCGGCTGAGTCAATGGATCAACCGGGTGCGGGCGGCACGGGGCTTTAACAAGGCCGTGGTGGCCCTGGCGAACAAGCTGGCCCGAATCGGCTGGGCGGTATTGGCCCACAAGACGACCTACCAGGCAGTCGCGGCTGCATGAAAGGCAGTATCACGAGCAACAGGAGGTAGCCTGCCAGCAATTGCGAAGATTTTGTGACAAGCGATGACACCACAGGTCAGACCGGCGTATTGAAAACCTGACTAATCCGAAGGCCGCAAAGCCGATAGGTCGATAAGGACGATACGCGCGCATTTCATCGAGGCCAGAAGTGCAATAACGCTTCATCAACAGGCCGGATATACGGAAGCAACCCTGTCCCTGTCATTGAGTACACAAGATCTTGCAAACCGGGAGGAGACCATATACGGATTAGGCCATTGGCCGTAATCCGACTTTTTTTCAATGTCGTCGGATTGCGCTGCGCCAATCCGGTCCACGAGAGCCGCAATACACGTTATGGAATGGGAAACAGTAATCGGGCTTGAGATTCATGCCCAGCTCGCGACCCGGAGCAAGATTTTCTCCGGGGCGTCCACCCGCTACGGTGCGGAACCGAATACCCAGGCTTGCGCGGTGGACCTTGGTCTGCCGGGTGTGCTGCCGGTGCTGAATGCGGAGGCCGTGCACATGGCGGTCAAGTTCGGCCTGGCCACGCATTCCACTGTGGCCCCCCGGTCGGTATTCGCGCGCAAGAATTATTTCTATCCGGACCTGCCCAAGGGCTACCAGATCAGCCAGTATGAGTTGCCGATCGTGCATGATGGCTACCTCGATATCGAACTGGATGAGGACACCGTCAAGCGCATCGGCATCACCCGTGCCCATCTCGAGGAGGACGCCGGTAAGTCATTGCATGAGGATTTTCACGGCATGACCGGCATTGACCTCAACCGTGCCGGGACCCCGTTGCTGGAGATCGTTTCCGAGCCGGACATGCGTTCGGCAAAAGAGGCCGTCGCCTACATGAAGAAGATCCATTCGCTGGTCAGGTACCTCGGAATCTGTGATGGCAACATGCAGGAGGGTTCGTTTCGCTGCGATGCGAACGTGTCGATGCGACCGAAAGGCCGGGAGGCGTTTGGTACGCGTACCGAACTCAAGAACATCAATTCATTCCGCTTTGTCGAGCAGGCCATCAACTACGAGGTCGAGCGCCAGATCGCCGTACTCGAGAGTGGTGGTAGCGTAGTCCAGGAGACGCGCTTGTTCGATGCCGACCGGCACGAGACCCGTCCCATGCGTACCAAGGAAGAGGCGAATGACTACCGCTATTTTCCGGATCCCGACCTGTTGCCGGTCGAAATCGACCCGGCATTCATCGCTGAGGTAACACAGACCCTGCCGGAGCTGCCTGACGTGAAGAAGCAGCGTTTCATGGATGACTACGGCCTGTCAGCCTATGACGCGGGTGTATTGACGTCGACACGGGAGCTGGGCGGCTATTTCGAGACCGTGGTCGAGGCATCCGGCGGGCTGGACAAGCTGTCCGCCAACTGGGTGATGGGCGAGTTGTCCGGTGCCCTGAACAAGGCCGGCGTGGAGATCGGCGCCAGCCCCGTCAGTGCCGAGGCACTGGGAGGGATGTTGCGGCGTATCGAGGATGGCACCATTTCGGGCAAGATCGCCAAGCAGGTGTTCGAGGCCCTGTGGGCCGGTGCCGGCACGGCCGACGAGATTATCGAAACCAAGGGGCTTAAGCAGATCACCGACAGCTCCTCGATCGAGGGCATTATCAGGGAAGTCCTGGAGAACAGCCCAAAGCAGGTCGAGCAATACCGCAATGGCCAGGAAAAGGTATTCGGGTATTTCGTCGGCCAGGTCATGAAGGCCACCCAGGGCAAGGCCAACCCGAAACAGGTCAACGAACTGCTCAAAAAAATGATCACTGATACCTGATATTCACGAGCCTGCCGGAATGGCCTGAAGTGAATGTTAGTAGTTATTCAATCCAATTCATTCACCGCAGAGACGCAAGGGACGCAGAGTAAAAAATAGCAATAACAAAACAATATACAGAAAAAAGCCGGCAATCCCTCTAGTCCTTTCATCTACACGGTAATCCGGTAATTTTTTATCTGGTTGTCTGGTGTTACCGGTTCGCCGCCCCTGTGTGTTGGTTTTGAATATGTTGTCTCTGCGAACTCTGCGAACTCTGCGAACTCTGCGAACTCTGCGTCTCTGCGGTGAAGGGTTTTCTTGTTGCTATATATCAGATGAAGATCATCGCCGACGAAAACATTCCCTGCGTGAAGCAGGCCTTTTCCACGCTGGGTGATGTCACTCTGGTCTCCGGCAGGGACCTGCGGGCCGGCCAGGTGCGCGATGCCGATATTCTGCTGGTGCGTTCCGTGACCCGCGTTGGGGCCGGGCTGCTGGACGGCTCGCGGGTGCGCTTTGTCGGTTCGGCCACCATCGGTTTCGATCACGTCGACCTGGACTATCTGAAGACACACGAAATCGGTTTTTCGACGGCGCCCGGCAGTAATGCCGTCTCGGCCGCCGAATATGTCATCAGCGCACTGCTGGCGTTGTCCGAGCGGCAGCAATTCGATCTTGCCGACAAGACCATCGGCATCATCGGTTGCGGCAATGTCGGATCGCGCGTGCGCCGGAAACTGGCCGCGCTGGGTGTTGTGTGCCTGGTGAATGATCCGCCGTTGCAGGAGCAGGGCGGGGGACTGGACTTCGTCGAGCTGAAAGAGATCCTGGAGACCGACATCATTACCCTGCACGTGCCGCTGACGCACTCGAGCAGGCATCCGACCTTTCATCTTATCGATGAGACCTTCATGGCACGACTCAAACCGCATACCACCCTGGTGAATACGGCGCGTGGCGCGGCGGTCGACAACCGCGCACTCGTTCGGCTGCTCGAAGGGCGGCCGGACCTGTCGGTCGTGCTGGATGTCTGGGAGGGTGAACCAGCAATTGACATGACGCTGCTGCAAAAGGTCGCCCTGGGTACGCCGCACATTGCCGGTTACAGCCTGGACGGCAAGATGCGCGGCACCGAGATGATCTACCGGGCCGTGTGCGAGCATTTCGGGCTGGTTGGTCAATGGCAGGCGGTTGACGAACTGCCGGCCGGCCAGTCACTGGACCTGGCGGCGGCGCATACTCAGGACCTGGGCGCTGCTTTGCGCAAGGCCGTGTTTCATTCCTACGATATACGCCGGGATGACCGGCGCCTGCGGGAATTGCTGACGCTGGCTCCGGCGGAACGTCCCGGTCACTTCGACCGGCTGCGTAAGGAATACCCGGTGCGGCGCGAGTTTTCCGAGACCACGGTCAGACTGGGTCGCCCGGATGTCGCACTCCGGCGAGTACTCGAGGATTTGGGTTTCAAGGTGATCAGCGACGACTGACACCTTTATTTCTGCCGCACACCGGGCAGCCCGGATCGCGCGGTACCTTCAGGGTGCGCCATTCGTGGCGGTAAGCGTCGAATACGACCAGGCGCCCGCACAGGTCTTCCCCCAGTGACAGCGCCACCTTCACGGCCTCCAACGCCTGCAGGCTGCCGATTATGCCGACCAGCGGTGACAGCACACCGTTCTCCGAACAGGTCTGGTCCGGGTCTTCACCTTCCCGGTACAGGCAGCCGTAACAGGGGCTGTCCTGGCGTCCGGGAATGAATACGGCCACCTGTCCCTCCAGGCGTACCGCGGCACCCGAGATCAGCGGTGTGCGATGGCTGACGCAGGCCTGGTTCACGGCGAAGCGGGTGGTGAAATTGTCGCTGCAGTCCAGCACCAGATCGGCCTCGCTCACCGCCTGTTCCAGCCGGTTGCCCTGTAGGCGCTCGGCAATCGGGGTGACCTGAACCTCCGGGTTGATGGCGGTCAGCGTGTCCCGGGCCGAGGCGACCTTGTCACGGCCGATGTCGTTCTCGTGATGCAGGATCTGGCGTTGCAGGTTGGACAGTTCCACCTGGTCATCGTCGGCAATCACCAACTGGCCCATACCGGCGGCCGCCAGGTAGATGGCAGCCGGAGAGCCCAGCCCGCCGGCGCCCACGATCAGTGCGCGTGTAGCGAGTAGTTTTTCCTGACCCGCGACACCGATCTGCGGGAGCAGAATCTGGCGGCTGTAACGCAGCAGCTGGTTGTCGTTCATGGGCGAAGTTCAGGTATGCCGGGACAAGCCAGGGCCCGGATAGGATACGGGCCGAGCACACATTGTAGCCTTGGAATTGTGCGTGATCGTTGAAAGATACACTCTCGTTTCGGCTGGTTACACACAGGTCTGCGGTCGACTGGTGCAATATGCGGTCTATAGATAGCGACGCAGGTAATCAGGCCGCTGGTCGCGGCAGCCGTGCGGCCGGCGCAGGTAGCGCGTGATGAACACATCGCGGGTACATTCCGCCTGGTCGTGTATGGGGTCGCTGCATTCGATGTCTTCAAAGTAGTAGCACACGGCGCGCATGCAGCGGCACATCAGACCGGTTCCGAGCTGGTGGCCGAATTCCCTTAGCAGGGCCTCGATAACCTGCAGGGTGATCTGGCGTACGTTGTAACGGACCACCAGCCGGTTACGGGAAATGATATGGACCTCGGAGATACCCTTGACGTCACGCAGCAGCCGGGCCGCGGAATGTGCCCTGTCCGGGTTCTTGTCCGCGCCACCGAGCCGGATGGTCCGCCGTTTGAGTTTCTCGGTCACACTGTGAGTATAACGCCAAAGCAACCGCGCGACAGCCGGGTCAAATCCCCTGGCCCCGCCTCCCAAGGGTGACCCGGCAGAGTCCGGTGCTGTCGTTATGGTTACTGATATCGTTATAGCCCTCGGCTCCCAGGAGTTGCATGACCTTCCCGCCCTGGTCATAGCCATGCTCCACTATCAGCCAGCCGCCCTGGCGCAGGTGATCGCGTGCGCAGCGTGCAATCAGCCGCAGTGCGTCCATACCCCCGGGACCGGCGAGCAGTGCCTGGCGTGGTTCAAAACGCACGTCACCCGAATCCAGGTGCGGGTCCCCTGCGGCCACGTACGGGGGGTTGCTGAGGATGGCATCGAAGCGGCCAGCCGGCAGGGATGCACACCAGTCGCTCTTGATGAAGCGGATATTACCTAGGCCGAGCCGCTCCGCGTTGCGCCTTGCGATTTTCAGGGCCGGTTCCGACAGGTCTGTTGCGATAATTTCACAACGCGGCCTTTCGGTCGCAATGGCCAGCGCAATGGCGCCACTGCCGGTGCCCAGGTCAGCGACCCGCAGCGGCGTATCGGGGGGCAGCTTTTCCAGGGCCAGTTCCACCAGGGTCTCGGTCTCCGGCCGCGGGACCAAGGTGTCGGGCGTGACGGCCAGTGACAGTGACCAGAATTCGCGCCGACCTGTCAGGTGGGCCACGGGCTCACCGCGGGCGCGGCGCCTGATCAGTTGCCCGAAGCATTCCAGCTTGCGTTGATCGATGCTGCGCTCCGGCCAGGTGTGCAGGTAGCTGCGTGGCTTGCCAAGACAGGCGGCAAGCAGGACCTCGGCGTCCAGGCGTGCCGAATCAGTGCCGAGTTCGCGGCTGGCCTGTTCCAGCAGCGCCCTGATAGGCGGGCTAGCTGCCCTGTGCATCCAGTGCAGCGAGCTGATCGGCCTGGTTCTCGCTGATCAGTGGATCGATGACCTGGTCGAGGTTGCCGGCCATGATTTCATCCAGCTTGTAAAGTGTCAGGTTGATGCGGTGATCGGTGAGGCGTCCCTGGGGGAAATTATAGGTACGGATGCGTTCCGAGCGGTCGCCGCTGCCAACCAGTGAGCGGCGGGTTTGGGTTTCCTCGGTCTTTTGCTTCTCCAGTTCCGCATCCAGCAAGCGGGCCGCCAGCAGGGATAGGGCGCGTGCCCGGTTCTTGTGCTGGGAACGTTCGTCCTGGCATTCCACCACGATCCCGGTCGTCAGGTGAGTCAGGCGAATGGCAGAGTCGGTTTTGTTGACGTGCTGCCCGCCGGCGCCGGAGGCGCGGAAGGTGTCAACCTTCAGGTCCGCGGGATTGATTTCGATGGTGTTGATTTCATCGGCCTCGGGCAGTATGGCGACCGTGGCCGCGGAGGTGTGGATGCGTCCCTGGGATTCGGTTTCGGGTACACGCTGCACACGGTGCGCACCGGATTCGAATTTCAGACGCGAATAGGCGCCCTGTCCGATGATGCGCGCGATGATTTCCTTGTAGCCGCCGTGCTCGCCGCTGCTCTCGCTGAGGGTTTCCACCGTCCAGTTGCGAATTTCCGCGTAACGGGAATACATGCGGAACAGGTCGCCGGCAAACAGGGCTGCTTCATCGCCACCGGTGCCGGCGCGAATCTCCAGGAAGATATTGCTGTTGTCGTGCGGGTCCTTCGGGAGCAGCAGTTTTTGCAGTTCAAGCTCCAGCCCGGCGACGCGTTCATTGGCCCCCTTGAGTTCCTCTTCGGCCATATGCTGCATGTCGGGATCAGGGTCGGCGAGCATTTCCCTGGCGGACGACACATCCTTGCGGGCCAGACGGTAGGCACGGAAATGATTCACTAGTGGCGTCAGCTGCGCGTACTCCATCGACAGTTGCCGGTAACGGTTTTGGTCCGCAATGGTCTCGGCATCGGCGAGCAGGGCACTGATTTCGTGATGGCGTTCCTCGATGCTCTCAAGCTTGCCGAGAATGGATGATTTCATGATGCGGGTGACGACTGTCTCAGCTTTTCTTCAGCCGGAACAGGCAACGAACGGCATCGAGCAGACCGGTCTGGCCGTCCACGACCGCCTGGCGCAGGTTGACGCTGGGTTCATGTGCCAGCTTGTTGATCAGGTTGCGCGTCAGCGATGCCATGACCTCCTGCGGGTCCTTGCCGCTGGCAAGCTGGCGCTGGGCCTTTTCCAGTTCCAGGGTGCCAACGGCCTCGGCATGCTCGCGGTAGGCGCGCACGGCAGGCACGGCATCCAGGGAGCGCACCCAGGACATGAAGTGATCAACCTGGACATCGATGATCTCTTCGGCCTGTTCGGCCGCATCCTGGCGTGACTTCAGGTTTTCCTCAATCACTTCCTGCAGGTCGTCCACTGTATAGAGGTAGACGTCATCAAGTTTGGCGACGTCCCGGGCGATGTCACCCGGGACAGCGATATCCACCATAAACACGGGTCGGTGCTTGCGTTTTCGCAGCGCCTTGCGGACCATTGCCTCATCTAGAATATGGGTCGGACTACCGGTCGACGAAATCACGATATCGGCCTCCACCAGGTGCGCCGGGATCTGGTCCAGTGCTATCCCGTAACCGTTGAATTGGTCGGCGAGTTCATGGGCGCGTTCGATGGTGCGGTTGGCGATAATGATCTTGCCGATCCCGTGATCGTGCAGGTGGCGTGTGGCCAATTCGATGGTTTCGCCGGCGCCGATCAGCAAGGCGGTATTCTCCTCGAAGCTACCGAAGATCTGGCGGGCCAGGCTGACGGCGGCAAAGGCCACCGACACCGGACTGGCGCCGATGGCCGTGTCGGTGCGGATCTGCTTGGCGACCGAGAAGGTGTGCTGAAACAGGCGGTTTCCCAGGGTATCGAGGGTGCCTGAGCGGGTCGCCTGCTGATAGCTTGCCTTGATCTGCCCCAGGATCTGGGGTTCGCCGAGAATCATGGAATCAAGGCCGGCGGCGACCCGCAGGATGTGGCGCACCGCCGCGGCATCCGCGTAGCTGTAGAAGTGCGGTTGCAGTTTGTCCCTCTCCAGGCCGTGGAAGCGGCACAGCCAGTCGGCGATGGTGTCGAGTTCCTGCCCCTGTTCCGTGCAGTAGAGTTCGGTACGGTTGCAGGTCGACAGGATAGCCGCTTCCTGGACACCATCCAGCGCGGTCAGTTCGCCCAGCGCCCTTGACAGTTGCTCAGGCGGGAACGCAACCTGCCCGCGAATTTCCACGGGGGCTGTGCGGTGATTGATACCGAGAACCGTCAGGTGCATGTCGAAATAAGAACAACCCTGCAACAAACCCAAAATTCTGCATGGTGAAGTGTTTGAATACAAGCTGCATTTCATCGTGCCGGCGATGATACGGGTGTAAAACAGTGACCAACCGCGGTGATACCTGAATTAACAATCCATCCCACGGGCAAGCTGTTAGAATGTCGGTCATGTGCACACAGCAGCCATACACACCCGGTTTCCTGCCCAGGGCGGGCCTGATTATTACCCTGGTTTGGGTGTTATTCGCCTGCGCCGCACCGGGCGGCGTGAAAATCCTTGATAGCGAGACTGACACGGTCAAAGTCCCTGAAACGGTTAAAGAACCTGAAAAGGCTGCCGTGAGCGTGCCCGCCGGGCAGGCGGAGCCGCTTACCCAACAGCTGCTCTACGATATTCTCCTGGGTGAAATCTCCGGCCAGCGTGGACGCTTCGATGTCTCAGTGCCGCATTATCTGCAGGCTGCCCTGGACTCCAAGGATCCCCGCGTCGCCGAGCGAGCGGTTACCATCGCCACGTTTGCCAAACAGTTCGACGTGGCCGGGCGTGCCGCGCAACGCTGGATCGCACTGGACCCGGACAACCTCGAGGCCCGCAAGGTGCTGGCCGCGCTTGCCCTGCGTACGGGCGAAATCGACGAGGTGGTCACACAGCTGGAATACCTTATCAATTCGACCGCCGACATCGAAGAAGGGTTCAGTCTCGCCACGGTTATCCTGGCCAGACACGCTGACAAAAAGGCCTCGCTGCAGGCCATGGAACGCCTGGCCGCTCGCTATCCCGAGAGTCCCGAGGGCCTGCTCGGTGTCAGCAGGATTGCCATTATCAATGAGGATATGACACGTGCCCTGCAGGCCGTTGAGCAGGTGCTTGTGATGCAACCGGATACCAAGGGGGCAGAGATCCTCAGGGCGCAGATCCTGATTCAGCAGGACAGGAAGACCGAGGCGCTGCAGGCACTGGAACGGGCGGTCGAGCGCAACCCGGAGGATGCGGAGCTGCGATTTGCCTACGCCCACCTGCTGCTCGATGCGGGTGACCAGGATGGTGCCAGGCAGCAATTGCGGACTGTCGTCGGACTGGACCCGGCCAATGCGAATGCACTCTATTCGCTGGCCCTGCTGGAGCTGGAGGCCAAGGAGATGAAGGCCGCTAAACGGCACCTGAAACAGCTGCTGGAACTGGGAGAAAAACAGCAGAGCGTCTATTACTACCTGGGTTATGCCGCGCAGGAGCAGGGCGACGATGTGAGTGCCATGGAGTGGTACCGAAAGGTGGAGGATGGCGAATACTGGACGCAGTCACGCTTACGAATCGGCAAGATCATGGCCAAGCAGGGCCGGCTGGAGGAAATGCGCGCTGAAATGCAGGCACTGCGCCTGAGCAACCCGGCCAATGAAGTTGCCTTCTACCTGGTTGAAGGGCAGGTCTTATCGGACCTCAGCCTCTATCAGGAGGCCTATTTCCTGTACGAGCAGGCCCTGGCGAGCAACCCGGAGCATGAAGACCTGCTCTATTCACGCGCCCTGGTTGCAGAAAAGATCAATCGCCTCGATCTTGCCGAGGAGGACATGCGGCGCATCCTGGCCAATGACCCTGATAATGTCAGGACCCTGAACGCGCTTGGCTACACGCTGGCCGACCGCACCGATCGCTATCAAGAGGCCCTGCAGTATATACAGAGGGCCTTCGCTCAGAAGCCGGACGACCCGGCAATCATCGACAGTATGGGCTGGGTGCATTTCCGGCTGGGCAAGCTGACAGAGGCCAGGAACTATCTGCAGCAGGCATGGGACATGACCGGTGACGGTGAGATCGGTGCCCACCTGGGAGAGGTCCTGTGGTCGCAGGGTGAGCATGACGAGGCGCGCCGCATCTGGGAGGAGTCCCGGAAGAACGCGCCTGATAATCCCGTTCTGAAAAAAGTTCTCGACCGCTTCATGCCGTGAGACTGTCTCCCGTTCTAATCCTGGTGCTCTACCTGGCGGGGTGTGCAACGGCCCCGGTTGGCGATGGCAAGGTGGGTTCCTTGCCGGGGCCGGGCATTGATGACTACCCGGTCTGGCGATTCAGCGGCCGCGTGTCGCTGATACAGGGTGAGCAGGGCTGGCATGCCAGCCTCAGCTGGCACGAGGCATCCGGGCACTACCGATTGAAGCTGGCCGGTCCCATGGGTCAGGCGGCCATGCAGCTCGATGGCGATAGTAACGGTGTCAGATTACGGACCGCCAACGGCGAGGAGCTCGCGGCGCGGGATGCCGATGCCCTGGTCGAGTCGGCGACCGGTTGGCAATTTCCCGTAACCGGGATCCGTTACTGGGTTCGGGGGGCGCCGGCGCCGCCACCCGCTGCCGGGGCCCGGCTGTTCACCGACGAAAACGGACGCCTGGTGCGCCTGCTGCAATCCGGCTGGGACATCCGCTACAGCCGCTTCCAGAACGTCGATGGCCGGGATTGGCCAACCCGCATGCGCCTGGCGGCCGAGGATATCTCGGTGCGCCTGGTGATCGATGAATGGCGGCTGTCAGCCGAAGGTGGCGCGGCAGGGAACACGGGAGCCACGGCTGCCAGCCAGGCCCCATGACGGGGCTGCAGGTCCCGCCCGGCGTGCAGGGCCCCTGGCCGGCGCCGGCCAAGCTGAACCTGTTCCTGCATGTCACCGGGCGGCGCGCCGACGGCTACCATACCCTGCAGACCGTCTTCCAGTTCCTGGATTACGGCGACCGGCTCTATTTCGGGGTCCGCAAGGATGCCGCTATCCATCGCCATGGTGGTCCCGCGGGGCTGGCGCCGGAACTCGACCTGTGTGTGCGTGCTGCGCGGCTCCTCCAGCAGCACGGAGGTGTTCGAAAAGGTATTGATATTTATAATGAAAAGCGCTTGCCCGCGGGAGGTGGCCTGGGTGGTGGCAGTTCCGATGCCGCGACCAGCCTGGTTATACTCAACCGGTTGTGGGGGCTGGACCTGGGGAGTGCCGAGCTGGAGGCGTTGGGATTGCAGCTCGGCGCCGATGTGCCGGTCTTCATTCGGGGCCAGGCGGCCTGGGCGGAGGGGGTGGGTGAGGTCCTGACCCCGGTGGACTTGCCGGAACCGTGGTACCTGGTGGTGAATCCGGCGGTAAGCATATCAACAGCCGATATTTTTTCCGACGTGGAATTGACACGGGACACGCCCCGCATGACAATACGCGCCTTTCTTTCGGGTGGCGGTCATAATGACTGCGAGGCGGTGGTGCGGCGCAGCTATCCCGAGGTCGGTGCCGTGCTTGATTGGTTGAACAGGTTTTCCGCGGCGCGGATGACCGGGACTGGCGGGTGTGTGTTCGCGGCCTTCGATACTGAAGCCGGTGCGCGTGCTGTCGAACGACAGGTCCCTCAGGAGTGGTCCAGTTTTGTTGCCCGGGGTGTTAATCGTTCACCCCTGCTGGCGGCAATCAGGTGAACCCCTGGCAGTTCAGCGTCAGACAGTTAACCCACGTCGCTTTGATGAATCATTGGGACGTCGCCAAGTGGTAAGGCACGGGGTTTTGATCCCCGCATTCGCAGGTTCGAATCCTGCCGTCCCAGCCACGTGCAGTCCAGCGCCGCAGGCGCTGGTTAGAGAATGACTGGCGGCAGGATGAGAACCTCAAGGTTCGACTCGAGCGCGGTAGCGCGAGAGAACGGCGGGAGCGGAGCGGACGCCGGCCCCGCAGGGGTGAGTCGCGCAGCGACGAATAATCCTGCCGTCCCAGCCACGTGCAGTCCAGTGCCGCAGGCGCTGGTTAGAGAATGACTGGCGGCAGGATGTGCAGTTGATGAGCTGAGTGCTGCTAACAAATAGCGTTTTCATCGAGTAACAATGTCGAACCCGATATGAATGGTCTGCCTGGATCCGATTCCGACACCCACATGATGGTGTTCAGCGGTAACGCGAACCCGAAACTGGCGCGGGATATAGCAGACCGGTTGCGTCTGCAGCTGGGTAACGCCCTTGTCAGCCGCTTCAGCGACGGTGAGGTGCAGGCGGAGATCATGGAAAACGTCCGCGGCAAGGATGTTTTTATCGTGCAGCCGACCTGTGCGCCCACCCATGACAACTTGATGGAACTGCTGGTCATGATCGACGCGTTGCGCCGGTCATCGGCCTTTCGTATTACGGCGGTGATCCCGTACTTCGGGTATGCCCGCCAAGATCGCCGGCCGCGTGCCGCGCGGGTGCCGATCACTGCCAAGGTCGTGGCCCAGATGATCGACGTCGTCAAGACCGACAGGGTACTCACGGTCGACCTGCATGCCGACCAGATCCAGGGGTTCTTCAACATCCCGGTGGACAACGTCTACGCGTCGCCAATCCTGCTCGGGGATATCTGGCGGCAGAAGTACCCGGACCTCATCGTGGTGTCACCCGATGTGGGCGGCGTGGTCAGGGCGCGTGCGCTGGCCAAGCGCCTTGATGACGCCGACCTGGCGATTATCGACAAGCGCCGGCCGCAACCCAATGAGGCCAAGGTGATGAATATCATCGGCGAGGTCGAGGGTCGCACCTGCGTCCTGATCGACGACCTGGTCGATACCGCCGGTACCCTGTGCCGAGCGGCCGGGGCCCTGAAAGCCGAGGGTGCCGCCCGGGTGGTGTCCTACTGCACGCATCCGGTCCTGTCCGGCGATGCGGTCGCGAACATCGAGGCGTCCGAACTCGACGAACTGGTGGTGACAGATACCATCCCGCTGCGGGAGAATGCGCGCTCTTGCGAGCGGATACGACAGTTGAGTATCGCCACCATGCTGGCGGAAACCATGCGGCGGATCAGCGCGGAAGAGTCCGTCAGCTCCATGTATATGGATTGATACAATTACAGCGAGCCTGTTTCCATGAAGGGACAGGCCTGTATTCATGCCGATCCTGGTCGCGGGGGAGGCGCATTAGACCGCCGCAAGGCGAATGTTTGGAGAAAAGAAAATGGCAATCAGCTTTGAACTTAATGCAGAGTCACGCAGTGATACAGGTAAAGGTGCGAGCCGCCGCCTGCGTCACGCGGACAAGGTCCCTGCCATCATGTATGGCGGGGGTAAAGATCCGGAGCCACTGACCCTGTCTCACAACGAGGTCATCCGCAACCTGGAACACGAGGCGTTCTACTCGCACATCCTGAATGTGAAGGTCGGTGGTGCCAGCACGCGGGCCGTGCTGCGTGATTTGCAGCGCCATCCCAGCCGGCCGGTCATCATGCACATGGACCTGCAGCGTGTCAGTGAATCGGAAAAAATCAAGATGCAAGTACCCCTGCACTTCGTCGGTGAAGACGTCGCACCGGGCGCCAAGGCAGGTGGCCTGGTATCCCACGAACTCACCGAGGTCGAGGTCGAGTGCTTGCCCAGGGACCTGCCGGAGTATATCGAGGTCGATGTTTCCACGCTGGAGATCGGTGACTCGGTCCACCTGAGTGAACTCTCCGTGCCCACTGGCGTGACCCTGCTCGAACTGGCACGCGGTGAAGGCCATGACCTGGCATTGGTGTCGATCCATGTCCGCCGTGGCGCAGCCGAGGAGGAAGAGGTGGTGGCACCGGAGGCCGCGGCCGAGGGTGATGAAGAGGCCAAGGGATCCGGTGAAGGTGAAGGCGCCGACTGATCGGTTGGCATCTGACCGTTGACTGCCATACAGCTCGTTGCCGGGCTGGGTAATCCCGGAGCAAAGTACGAACAGACCCGGCATAATGCCGGGTTCTGGT
>CAMYJI010000054.1 GCA_947258545.1 uncultured Ectothiorhodospiraceae bacterium | reverse complement strand
ACGAGGAGCAGCGCGAGGTCAATGCCGTGATGGATGAAATCAACCGGCGCTACGGTGAGTTCGCCCTGGCCCCGGCGCGCCTGCTCCGGCGCTCCAGCATGCCCAACGTGATTGCCCCGGCCTGGAAACCCTACGGCCACCGGCAGACGATCTGAGGGGGCGGTCGTGTCCAGCGGAATTATTGACCACCCTCACCCCTGCCCTCTCCCTGCAAGGGAGAGGAAGAAAAAACAGTGAGGCGTCAGTCGGGATGTCACATACACAATCCCCTCTCCCCTTTGGGGAGAGGGTTACGACTGCAGGGATGCAGGAGGTAGAGCAATGCAGGAGCAATTGCCGAGGGTGAGGGGAATGAACACAAGACATCCAGCCCATGTTAAACATGCGCGGCGTCTCAGGCGTAATCAGACCGACGTCGAGCGACACCTGTGGTCCAGGTTGCGTGCACGCCAGTTAAGCGGCCAAAAATTCCGACGCCAGCATCCGGTCGGTGATTACATCGTTGATTTCTGCTGTCCGGATAAAGGATTGATCATAGAGCTGGATGGCGGGCAGCATGCGGCGCAACAGGAAGCGGACACAATTAGGACCGGGATTCTGGAACAGCAGGGTTATCATGTACTGCGCTTCTGGAACAACGAGGTACTTGAGAATATTGACGGTGTGCTTGCATGCATTACCGAATATCTCGAGCACCCTCACCCCAGCCCTCTCCCTGCAAGGGAGAGGGAGAAAAAGCAGTGAGGCGTTGGAGTGCTATATACACAGTCCCCTCTCCCCTTTGGGGAGAGGGTTAGGGTGAGGGTGAGGGGAATGAATGCAGCTGCTGCACGACGCTGATGTCCGCTGGCATCTACTATTCCGCGCAGGGCCAGGATGTCCGGGTGTATTTCCCGAACCCGAAGGCCATGCTGCCGGTCCGGACCCGCAACGGCGGCACGGAACTGCTGGCGTGGGGCCGGCGTCAAGACCAGGCCGGTGAGCTGCCGCTGGGCGGCTGGGTGCGACTGGACGCGATTTACAGCGGCCGCTGGGACCGCTGGTTCCCCCTGCCGGTCAAGCTGGCGGTGAAGAGCTTCATGGAGAAGGACTTCGAGGGCCACAGCCACTGGTATGATCTGACCAGGGGCCAGTGGATCCAGGGGCTGGTGGCACGCAGCCGGCACGAACGGCGGGTCTACGTGGTCACGGTCGAGCCGGAACTGGCGGATGCCATGCACGAGCGTTGGCCGCGGATCATGAGCGGATAGGTGTCACTACCATTATGTGCGGACGTTTTACATTGCACACAGTACCGGAGGACCTGCGCGAGCATTTCGGGGTGGACGCAGTACCGGAGGCCGGTGCGAGCTATAACGTTGCACCGTCCCAGAAGATCCCCGCTGTGCGGGTTGCCGACCGGCACCGTGAAATGGTGCCGCTGCGCTGGGGACTGATCCCCTCCTGGGCAAAAGAGACCAAGGTCGGCTACCGCATGATCAATGCCCGTGCCGAGACCGTGGCCGACAAGCCGGCTTACCGGGCCGCGTTCCGCCGGCGGCGCTGCCTGATCCCCGCCGATGGTTTCTATGAATGGCAGCAGAGCGGCGCAGGCAAGCAGCCCTGGTATTTCCGTATGAAACACCACGGCGTGTTTGCCTTTGCCGGCCTGTGGGAACACTGGCAAGGCAAGGACGAGGTGATCGAGTCCTGCAGCATCATTGTTACCGGGGCCAACGACACCGTGCGTCCGGTGCATGAGCGCATGCCGGTGATTATCGATCCCTCCGATTATGAACAGTGGCTGGACCCGCGGATCCAGCAGGCGGACTCACTCAAGGCCCTGCTGCGTCCCTACCCGGCCGATGCAATGAGCGCCTACCCGGTCAGCAAGCGCGTCAACAGCCCGGCCAACAACGATGCAGACTGCATAGCGGCCGTGGATGTATAAGTGGGTAAGGGGATATTCTGGCCTGGGTCCCTACCCCATTAATGGTGCCCGGGGCCGGAATCGAACCGGCACGGTGTTGCCACCGAGGGATTTTCTTACCCGCTACAACTTTCGTTGCTGCACGCAGCGCGTGCATTTGGGGTCTGGACTTTCTCTTTGCCATATCACGGGATACACGTGACACAGGCAGGAGCCGTCAAGTCTCTACACTTTCCCGGAAGAGATCACCGGGCTTAGCTCGGGATTGCCACCACCCAGAGGTGCTGAGGTTTCCCCGAATTTGACTCCATTCACGCCAGGTGTTTCCAGCCTGGGTGCTCAATGCCTTCAAGTCCCTTGCGTCTACCAATTTCGCCACCCGGGCAGGGTGAACGAGGCTCATTGTAATTGTTATGAGGTTGCCGGGAAACAGCAGAAGTGAATGCCGGCCGGGTACGGAACTGCCCAGGTGGGTATTGCGGGTCGTCGCGCGGCGAATCAGCCTTCGGCGGAAACGATACTGGGCTGAGCCGGCTCCCGGGTGCTGCGCCCGATCAGTTCATCGCGCTCCATCGGCATGCCGGTGAACTGTCCCTGTATCACATCACAACCCAGTCTTTTCAGCTGGTCCGAGGTGGCCCGGTCTTGCACGCCCTCTGCCACCACCGACATACCGAGGTTGTGCGCCAGATCGATGGTCGCGCGCACGATTACCGCATCGTTCTCATCCTGTAGCATTTCCATCACAAAGGATTTGTCGATCTTGATCTCGCTGACGGGCAGTTGCTTGAGATAGGCAAGCGATGAATAGCCGGTACCGAAATCATCGACCGACATCTTTATACCTATGGCGTTCAGGCGGTTCAATACATCCAGCGCCCGTTGCGGGTCCGCCATGATCGCCGACTCGGTGATTTCCAGCACCACCAGTGAGGGATCCACGGCATGGGTTTTCAGAAATATTGCGAAACTCTCCGGGAGTTGCGGATCGATGAGATCACGCGCAGAGATATTCAGGGAAATCCCGGCGTTCAGTCCCATCGCGTTCCAGTAGGCACAATCCTTCAGGCCCTGCTCAATCACCCATATGGTTAGTGGCCGGATCAGACCGGTGCGTTCCGCCAGCGGGATAAACTCATCCGGAAACATCAGGCCGTGCTCGGGATGTTGCCAGCGCACCAGCGCTTCGGCACCGGAAATCCGCTCCGTCCGGAGATTCACCTTGGGCTGGTAATGCAGTATCAGGCCGCCTGTCTCGATGGACTGGCGCAATTCGCCCGACAGGCTCAGACGGCGTTTACTGTTGGCATCAAGAGCAGGACAGTATTGCCCGTAACCGGTGCGGGCATTCTTGGTGGAATACATGGCGACGTCGGCGCGCTGCAACAGCGTGTCCACGTCGTCGCCGTGCTCTGGATAGACGGCGATACCGATACTGGCGGTCACATCCAGATTGATGCCGTGTACCTGGAACTGGGGTTCCAGGGCCTCGAGCAGTTTTTTTGCCACATCTTCCGCGTCTTCGGGTGCACTGATGGTGGGTAGCAGCACGGCGAATTCATCACCTCCAAGACGACCCACGGTATCAATGTCCCGTACGGTGTCCTTGAGTCGTGCCGCGACCTGCTTGAGCAGGCGGTCGCCATTGTAGTGTCCCAGGGTATCGTTGATTTCCTTGAAGTGATCCAGGTCCATGACCAGCACCGCAAAGGGTCTCTCATCACGTTTCGCCGAGCTGTGGGCCTGCAGCATCCGATCGAATACCAGTACCCGGTTCGGAAGCCCTGTGAGGATATCGTGCGTGGCCTGGTAGTTGGCCTTGTACTCAATGGCATCGGCCTCTGCGCGCAGATCGCTGGTCTGGTCCATGATCACCACACTGATCTCATTGGCCATGACCGAGCTGGCGTACTGCCCCCATAGTGTGAACAGGAAAGGCATCAGATCCAGGATCCACAGAGCGAAGTTGGTCTTTTGCGCGTAGACCATACTGTTCAGGTTGATGCTGCCCGATTCGATATAACCGGCCAGGGTGGTGGCCAGCAGGATACAGCCCACCGAGATCAACAGGCCGATGATGGCGTGTTTGCTGACCTTGCCTTTGAGCAGGCGCCGTGTGCCGGATAGGATTTCGGTTTGATTAGCCATGAAAGCGGTTCGCTTGTTCGCACTCGTTCCTGTGATGTTTATCGGCCTGTCCAATGGTTAGCGACCGTATATCAAAACTATTGAGCGTGGCGTGCGGCTGAGCCGGTTTCAGGGAGGCCGGCATCCCGATGGCCAGGTGCCGGGATATAGCGCCGGATATATTCCGGCCGCATGGGGATATTCAGGAAGAAACAGAGAAAACCAATATAAGCTTTTGATATATAGCTTATTCTAGTTACCTGGGGCCAAAGATGGAGGCTGAGGTCGGAATCGAACCGGCGTCCACGGCTTTGCAGGCCGCTGCATAACCACTCTGCCACTCAGCCATTAAGGGGTGATGGCGCCGAGATTAGTAATCCCCGGTTGGCTACCGGGGACTCGACGCTGTGAATTTGGAGCGGGAAACCAGATTCGAACTGGCGACCCCAACCTTGGCAAGGTTGTGCTCTACCAACTGAGCTATTCCCGCGTGGGTAACCAAGTATTCTATCGACGGGTGTTTCCCTGTCAAGCATCCTGTAGGAGCGCCTCGCAGGCACGAACGGGTTTGCGATACCCGCGACGCACCCTGTGGAGATGGTGATGTGCTACTCAGTCGATTGCGGTCTTACCGCTGATAATCGGCCAGGCAGCTCTCAGGTAGACGAACATCGACCAGAGGGTCAGCGCGGCGGCGACATACATCAGGACCATACCCGTATCGTGGGTCGGGAAGAAACCGAGCGGTCTCTCGTACAGCAGCAGCAGGATGGCGATCATCTGTGCAGTGGTCTTGACCTTGCCGATGATGGATACGGCCACCTGGGTGCGTTCGCCGATCTCGGACATCCATTCACGCAGGGCCGAGATGGCAATTTCACGCCCGATGATAATGGCCGCAGGGATGGTAAAGACAAAGGTCGGGTTGGCCTCAACCAGCAGTACCAGCGCAATCGCGACCATGAGCTTGTCGGCCACGGGATCGAGGAACGCACCGAATACGGAAAGCTGTTTCAGGCGGCGTGCGAGGTAGCCGTCAAGCCAGTCGGTCAGCGCGGCCAGACCGAAGATCGCGGTGCAGACGATGTTCGACCATTCATACGGTGAGTAGAATGCCAGCACGAAGACCGGTATCAACATGATCCGCAGCAGGGTCAGTGCGTTTGGGATATTCCAGTGCATTATTTTTAGTCAGGCCGAGTCACTGTGGAAGGCATCGTAAATCTGCTGGGCAAGTGAACGGCTTATGCCCTTTATCATCAGCAGGTCTTCGACACCGGCGCGTGCAACTTCCCTTAACCCTCCGAATTGTTTAAGCAGTTGTTGGCGGCGTCGCGGCCCTATGCCGGGTATCTGCTCCAGGGCTGATGTATTGCGCGATTTTGCACGGCGTTGCCTGTGTCCGGTGATTGCAAACCGGTGCGCTTCATCCCGGATCTGCTGAATCATGTGCAATGCCGGCGAATTTGCCGGCAGGATTACCGGCTGTCGCCGGCCGGGACTATACAGTGTTTCCAGTCCGGGTTTCCTGGCAGGCCCCTTGGCGATACCGATTATCTGCACGCCGGTGACCTGCAGTTCTTCAATGACCCGTGCGGCAGCCGCAACCTGTCCTTTGCCGCCGTCGATGAACAACAGATCGGGTAGCCTCCCCTCACCTTTCATCAGGCGTGTATAGCGCCGGGTCAGGGCCTGTTCCATGGCGCCATAATCATCGCCGGGTTGAATCCCCTCGATGTTGAACCGGCGATAATCCGATTTTAATGCTCCCTCCTTGCCGAATACAACGCAGGAGGCAACAGTCGACTCACCGCGCGTATGGCTGATATCAAAACACTCCATACGATCAGGCAGCTCCTCGAGACCGAGGGCCTGTTGCAGTATCTGCAGGCGCCCAGTGTACCCCTTGCGCGTATTGAGGCGGGAAGTCAGTGCCTGGCCTGCATTGTTGACAGCCAGTTTGAGCCAGCGTGCCCGTTCACCGCGGACGCTGGCCGTCAGTTTGACTTTGCGGCCCGCCTGTTCAGCGAGCACTGTCTGGATCAGGTCTGTTCCATCCGGTGCATGGCTGAGCAGGAGCTCGGACGGAACATTCTTGCCGATGTAATACTGGGTGATGAAAGCCGCCAGTATGTCGGCCTCGCTGGCCTCCACGGGAATCTTCGGGAAGAAGACCGTGCTGCCCAGATTCCGGCCGCCACGGATAAAGAATACCTGGACACAGGCGCTGCCCCGGTCGGTGGCACAGGCGATGATATCGAGATCGCCTTTTTCGTTACTGACGTACTGTCTCTCCTGGACGCGCCGCAGGCTGGCGATCTGGTCGCGGTATTCCGCGGCCTGTTCGTAGTCCTGGCTGGCTGCGGCGGCCTCCATGCGCGTGACCTGCGTATCGATGATGGCGTTGCTCTTGCCCTCGAGGAACATGATCGTGTTATCGACATCTGCCGCATAATCCCCGGGCGATACATAGCCTACGCAGGGTGCCGTGCAGCGTTTGATCTGGTACTGCAGGCAGGGCCGGTTGCGGTTCTTGAAGAAACTGTCCTCGCATTGGCGGACCTTGAACAGTTTTTGCAGCAGTTGCAGGCTGTCGCGCACGGAACCTGAACTGGGAAACGGACCGAAATAACGCCCCTTGCGACGCCTGGCACCCCGATGGAACCCCAGGCGCGGGAATTCCTGCTCGGATGACAGGTAGATATAGGGATAACTCTTGTCATCACGCAGCAGTATGTTGTAGCGCGGCCGGAATTTCTTTATCAGGTTGTTCTCGAGCAGCAGGGCCTCGCTCTCGGTATGTGTGACCGTGACCTCGATGTCGGCGATCTGCTCGACCAGTGCGCGGGTTTTCGCATTCAATCCCGTGCGCCTGAAATAACTGGACACGCGTTTCCTGAGGTTGCGTGCCTTGCCGATATAGAGAATGCTTCCGCTGCTATCCAGCATGCGGTAAACACCGGGCCGTGATGTCAGCGTGTTCAGCAGATCACGAGCATCAAATGAGGCGCTCTCTTCATGCATGATGTGTCGGGGCCGGTCGCCGCCTTTCAGGTCCCCTGCTCAAGATGTTCGCCGGCAATACGGAATATTTTTCTGAACATCTCCGGCGTCAGGCGGCGTGTCTGGGTGTTGTAGCGACTGCAGTGATAGGAATCAACCAGGACCCTTGAGTCACATATTTGGTGGATATTTGCATGCCCGAAGGGATGTGCGGCAAGCCGTAGTCCATAGGCACGCAGAACGGCGTCATGGGCGATTTTCCCGAGGGCGATAATCACCGACTGTTCCGGGAGCAGGTCCAGTTCCTTGCGCAGGTAGCCATTGCATTGCTTGATCTCGGCGAGCTGCGGCTTGTTCTGCGGAGGCAGGCATTTGACCGCATTGGTGATGCGGCAGTTCGTCAACTTGAGTCCGTCGCTTGTCGAGGCCGATACCGGCTTGTTACTGAGGCCGAATTCATACAACGTCTCATAGAGCAGAATACCGGCATAGTCACCGGTAAACGGGCGCCCCGTGGCATTGGCGCCGTGCATCCCGGGCGCGAGCCCGACAATCAGCAGGCGCGCCTTGCGGTCACCGAACGCTGCGACCGGTCGCGAATGGTATTCCGGGTACTTTTTTCCGGTCTGGTCGAGAAAGCTGGCTAGCCTGGGGCAGGATCTGCAATCGGGGTTGAATACGGCTTTACGGGTTGTCGGCATTCAGGGCTTCGGTGAATTCGCTGGCAGGTTGACGCGTACCACTTAGTGCAAGCTGGTGGATGCAATGTATAGGGTATTAACACGGAATGCCAGCCCGCCCGTTGTATTCTGCCGGCAGCGGGTCCATGACCTAGAATGCCAATTAATATAAATATATAAAAGAATGATATTTATGAAATATACACAAGGTGTCACGCATACATCGCGGTCAGGAGACCGCGCCGACAGGTGCCGGGTCGACCTGTAGGAGCGCCGTCCTGCGGCGCGATGACCGGGCTTCCTGCTTCTTTCGAAGCGCGCAGGTTAATGGAGGAGCGTCTCCTCGACGAGGCCATAGCGGATGGCCAGACGAGTGAGTTCCACGTCATTGTCGACGCCGAGCTTTTCGAACAAACGGTAACGGTAGGTGCTGGTGGTCTTGGGGCTGAGGCAGAGTTGCTCGGAAATCACCTTGTTGTTGACGCCCTGCGCCACCATCAGCATCACTTGCAGTTCCCGCTGGGTAAGTGTCTCCAGGGGCGGTCTGTCGCCATTGTGGATGAAGGTCAGCGCGAGTTTCTGGGCGATGTCCCGGGTGATGTACTGGTTCCCCCTGTGAACGCACTTGATGGCGCTGATGATCTCGCTGACATCGCAGCCCTTGGTGATATAACCGACAGCACCGGCCTCGAGCAGTTGCGACGGGAAAGGACTCTCGCCGTGGACCGTGACCGCAATGATCCTGGTTCCCGGCGATGAGCGGGTGATCCTCCGGGTGGCCTCGAGCCCGCCGATGCCAGGCATGCTGACATCCATAAGGACGACATCAGGTTTCTTGCTGCGCACCTGTTTGACCGCCTGCTCGCCATTTTCCGCCTCGGCCACCACATCGATATCCTGGATATCATCCAGTATTCGTTTGATACCCGTGCGTACCAGTCCATGGTCATCAACCAGCATTACATTGATCATCATCACTCTCCTCCGGGGTAGATTTGATATAAGTAACCCTGACTGTTTTTGTTGTTTATCCGAAAGGCTATCATCGGGGAAAACCGGGAACAATGGGAAAAATCCTACAAGGCTGTAGGAAATGGATGGCCGGTGAGGGTTTATTTACAATGACCGAAAAACCACGGGCCAGCCCGAATTTCCGCGGCTTGCCGCCTGAGCCAGCTAAATGACGACACCATGAACCGTATCCTGACCCTTATCGGCCTGACTTGCCTGGTGCTCCTGCTGGGCAGCTGCGAACGGGCCAGCGAGCAGCTTACGGCGACACAACCCGATGCGGCGGCGATCACGGCCAACAACCGGGGTGTGGGTCTCATGGGGCGCTTCGATTACGAGGTGGCACGTGCGGTCTTTGCCGAGCTGAGCCGTGACTACCCCGGGGAGGCGGAATTTCGCACCAATCTCGCCATCGCCCTGATGAACCGGCAACGCGAAGGCGACGAGGACCAGGCGCTGACCCTGTTTCAGGCGCTGCTGGATGACGGGCCGGACAATGTCCGGGCACGCTATTGCACCGGGCTGCTGGAGTTCCGCCGCGGGGAACTGGAGAGCGCCGCCGGGCACTTCAGTGAAGTCCTGAGGGTTGATCCGGACGATGCCTTTGCGGCCTATTTTCTCGGCCAGACTCTGCAGCAGCAGGGTCAGCATGAAAGTGCATTGCAGTGGTACCGGCGGACGCTCGACACGGACCCGTACTTGCGCAGCAGTTACTATGCCCTGTCCCAGTTGTATCGCCAGCTCGGTCAGGCCGACAGCGCCAGGCAGCACATCGAGAGTTACCAGAAGCTGGCCAACAACCCGCGTGCCCAACTGGTCGAGTTCAAGTACCTGCGCATGGGGCCCAAGTGCGAGGCAGCTACTGTCACGCGCACGCCGCCGGACCGCGTGGTGCATCCGGAGGGGCCCCTGTTTGACGCAGTGCAATCCAGCGGGCTGGCACTGACGCCTGCAGACCGCAACGCGGCCCATCCCCCCAACCTCACCGTGGTGGATATCAATGCAGACGGCCACCTGGACCTGTTCGTCGCCGGCGCGGGGGCGTCGCCCGGTGACTTCAATGCGGTCCTGCTGGGCCAGGCCGAAGGGACCTTTATCCCCGACCCTGCTCATACCCTGGTCAGGGTGCCGGGGGTGAATACCGCGTTGTGGGGGGATTACGACAACGATGGCCATGTCGATGTCTATCTGTGCCGACACGGCAACAATCAACTGTGGCGACAGACCGGGACGGGGGACTGGGTGGATGTCAGCGCCTCGACACGGACGGCCAATGGTGACTTCGACAGCATTGACGGTGCCTTCTTCGACGCCGATCACGACGGCGACCTGGACATCTTCGTGGTCAACCGTGCGGCGCCAAATGAATTACTCAACAACAACCTGGACGGGAGCTTTCGACCCATTGCCAGGGAGCATGGCCTGGATGGCGGACTACGCGACGGTCGCTCGGTGCTGCTGCTGGACCTTGACCGCGACCGCGATACCGACCTGGTCATATTCAATGCGACACCGCCGCACGCGGTGTACATCAACGACCTGACGTGGGATTACCGGGCGGCCACGGGCTTCGACGCACTGATAGCGACACCGGTCAGTGCGGCCGTTGCCGGCGACCATGACGGTGACGGCCAGCTCGAGATCTATACCCACACCCCGGCTGGTGAGGTGCTGCGCTGGCAGGAGGCCGCAAACGGCAGTTGGGAGAAACACCGGCTTGGCGGTGTCACTGCCGGTTCGCGGTCACGGCTGGAACTGCGTGACTTCGACGGTGACGGCCGGGGTGAACTGCTGCTGAGCACGGCCGGCGGTTGGGCGGTCTATGCGCTGCAGGTGTCCGGGCTGGAGCGCTTGTTCGGCAGCGGGCCGGAACAAGCGGCCCGGGCGCTGGCCTCCATCGTAATGGATACCGGGCGTGGTCCATCGCTGGTGGCGCTCGATCAGGACAACGGCCTGCAGCTGTGGCCAGCGGGGACGGGACGCCAGCCCTTCATCGGCCTGGCGCTGACCGGGCTGGACGACACTGCCGGCTCGATGCGTTCCAATGCCTCGGGCATCGGCAGCCAGCTGGCACTGCGTGCCGGCAGTCGCTGGATCCTGACCGACACCTTTCGGCATCACTCCGGCCCCGGCCAGGGGCTGCAGCCGGTAGTCGTCGGCCTGGGGGGTGCCACGCAACTGGATTTTACCGCCGTGACCTGGTCGGACGGCGTCTACCAGACCGAGCTCGGCCTGGAAACGGGCACAGTACATACCATCGTCGAGAACCAGCGGCAGTTATCCAGCTGTCCGGTGCTGTTTGCCTGGGATGGCCAGCGCCACGCCTTTGTCAGCGACCTGCTCGGCGTGGGCGGCATGGGCTACCTGGTCGAGCCGGGGGTCTATGCCCCGCCACGACCCTGGGAGAACTTCCTGCTGCCGGAGGCAGCGCTTGAATCACTGCAGGGCAACTATGTGCTCAAGCTGGGCGAACCCATGGAGGAAGCCGCCTATTTCGATGCCCTGCGGCTGGTGAGCTATGACCTGCCGCCCGGCTGGGACATGGTGCTCGATGAACGCATGAATATCCTCGGTCCCGAGCCGAGCGGCACCCCGTTGTTCTACCGTGAACAGCAGCTGCCGCAGCGCGCCGTTAGCACTGACGGTGAGGATGTGACGGTACGGGTGCGCAGCGCGGACCTGGAGGCCGCGCCCGTGGGCGAGCTCGACCGTCGTTTTATCGGCCGGTTGCAATCGCCCCAGCAACTGACCCTGATGTTCGCTGCGCCGATCGACAGACCGGATACCCGCCCCGTGCTGGTCATCGACGGCTGGGTCGAGTACCCCTATTCACAAACGATGTTCGCGGCCTGGCAAGCGCAGGCCGACTACCGGGCACCGACCCTGGAGGCGCGCGCGGCCGACGGTCGCTGGCATACGCTGCTGGAACAGTTCGGCTACCCGGCCGGGATGCCGCGGCGCATGGCCCTGCCGCTGCCGGACCTGCCGGCCGGCACCGACGCCTTGCGCCTGACCACCAACCAGGAGATCTACTGGGACCGTGTGGCCGTGGTCTACGCCGAGCCGCTGCCCACGGCGCGGCGTGCCGAGTTGCCGTTGCAGCGCGCCGAGGTCATGGCATCGGGCTTCGCGCGTCGCAGTACCGGGCCGCAGCGCCAGCCGCACTACGATTACGCCCGGCGCAGCCCGACCTGGGACACCCGCCACATGCAGGGTTACTACACCGCCTTTGGACCGGCGGAGGCATTGGTGAATGCGGCCGATGACGCGCTGGCCATTATCGGTCCGGGTGAGGAACTGCACCTGGAATTTGCCGCGCAGCAGGCGGCATTACCTGCCGGCTGGAAACGCCGCTTCGTGTTCGAGACCCAGGGCTGGGCCAAGGACATGGACCTGTACACGGGCGACGGCGATACTCTGGAACCCCTGCCCTCACGGGGTTTGTCGGACGGACGCCGTGAGGCACTGCATGCCCGCTACAACACCCGCTACCGATCGGGCATTTGAGAACGGGTTTAGTCGTCGGCCTGCCAGGGTTCGCCGCTGCCCTGTTGCAATACCCGCAGGGTGTCGACCTCGATGTCGCGCCAGACCTCGCTGGTTCCTCCGGGCCACACGACGACGATCCCTTCCACATCGGTGTCATCACCCAGGCCGAAATGCACGCGCGGATCATTGGCGCTGAGGTAGCTGCCGTCGGCGTGGACCCGACGCCACAGGGGTGCCCTGCCCATGCGCAACAGCGCCACGCGTGCGCCCAGGCCGTCGCGATTGGTACGGCTGCCCTGCAACTTTACCGTTACCCAGTGATTGCTATCCGTCACCGCGTTGCGCAGTAACCGGACCGGGCCGTTGTTGTTCGCCACCACGATATCGATATCCCCGTCGTTGTCGATATCGCCGAAGGCGGCACCGCGGCTGACTTCCTGTAACGCCAGTGCCGGGCCGGCCGCGGCGCTGATATCGGTGAAACCGTCCGGGCCGTCGTTGCGGATTAGCTGGTTCTTTTCCCGGTAGGGATAGGGATCGCCGCGCTGGTCATCCTCGATCTTGACCGCGCCGTTGGCCACGAACAGATCGAGGTCGCCGTCATTGTCGTAGTCGAACCACTCCGCACCGAAACCCGTATAGGGCAGGCTGGTACGCCCCAACTTGAAGCGGTCAGTGGCGTCATGGAAATTGGCGCTGCCATCGTTGAGGTACAGGGTGTTGGTCTCTCGGTCCAGGTGGGTCATGAACAGGTCCTCGTCCCCGTCGTTGTCGAAGTCCCCCGCCGTGACCCCCATGCTGGCCTCGGCCTTGCCATAGGCATTGATCGCCGTCCCGGACATCAGGGCGGTATTTTCAAAACGCCCCGCGCCCCGATTCATCCACAACTGGTTCTCGGCGCCGTCATTGGCGACATAGATGTCCTGGCGGCCGTCGCCGTCGAAGTCCGCGCAGGTTACGCCCAGACCCGGTCCATGGGCTGCGGTCAGTCCGGCTTCCGCAGTCACATCAGAGAAGGTCCCGTTTCCCTCGTTGCGGAACAGGCGGTCCGGTACTGCGTCATAGGCCTCCGGGCCGCAGTAATCGGCCTGGCCGTCGGAACCCGCACAGCGTTTGTTTCCCGTTACGGTAAATTGCACATAGTTGGCGACAAACAGGTCGAGGTCACCGTCCATGTCATAGTCGGTGAACGCGGCACTGGTGCTCCAGCGGGGATCGTCGACGCCGGCCTGCCGGGTGACGTCGGTGAAACTGCCGTCGCCGTTGTTGCGGTACAGGACATTGGAACCGTAGGTGGTGACGTAGAGATCGACATCGCCGTCATTGTCGTAATCGCCGGTTGCTGCACCCTGCCCGTAACCCGTGTGTCCCAGGTTTGCGTCGGTGGTGACATCGGTGAAGGCCAGCCGGCCGCCTGCATCGAGGTCGTTGCGAAACAGGCGGTCGCCGGGCCAGTGGTCCACGGGCGGCGGAAACAGGAGCGCATCCGCCGGCTCGTCCGGCTCCAGCAGGCTGCCCTGTAGCAGGTAGATATCGAGGTCGCCGTCGTTGTCGTAGTCCAGCAGGGCCACCCCCGGCCCGAACACCTCGGGCTGGTACCAGGCCCCGCTGGCGCCGTTGAAGTGGCGGAATGCCAGACCGGCTTCTGCGGCGACCTCCCGAAACGGTTCCGCGCCGTTACTGTCCGTGATGGTCCCCGGGCCGTTGTTGATATCGCAGGCAGACAGCGCGAACAGGGCGGCTGCCGGCAGCCGGGCATTGCGGGCGAAACGGTGAATAGGTAGCGTCATTGCGGGTCGGGTCCCTGCCATTGTGCCAGTGTCCTCATGATGTCGCCGAGCAACTGCTGGTGGCCGCCGGCCAGCGCCACGTCGCGGGCACGCTGCAGGTAGGATTGGGCCTGTTCCCGCTTGTCTGTCGTGTCCAGTGCGATGGCCGTGTGGTAGAGGTAGATGACGGTGTGTTCATCCTCCGGCAGTGTCGCCTTGTCGAGGTACGCTGCTGCTTCTTTCGTCTGCCCGTCGACCAGCAGCCGGCGACCCAGCAAGTAGTTCACAAAACGATTATTCGGCTCCCCCGCCACTGCAGCCCGGTAGTGCCGCAGCGCGACGCCGTTGCGGCCCAGCTCCTCGCAGGCCTGGGCCAGGTAGGTGTTGGCCTTGACGTTGCCCGGTTCGGTTTCGATTATCTTGTGGAAGCTCTCGATCGCCTGCTCGTAGCGACCCGCGTCACCCAGGGCCTGGCCGTAGAGCAGATGCGCCGCCGGCTGGTTCGGGTCCAGGGCCAGAACAGCACGGTAGTGCTTTTCCAGTTGGTCGAAATCGCGCAGCAGACTGTACAGCCTGACCAGTTTCATATGTGCCTCGACCGATTGCGGATCACCTGCAACGGCCTCTTCCAGGAGCTGTGCAGATTCCGCGTAGTGGCCTGAGTCGAACAGCTGCCGGGCACGGCGAATGGCTGCCCGGGTACTGATGTCGAGTTCCTCGAGTGCTTCCAGCAGTGGATCGTTATGGGGCGGACCGTGTTTCTGGTACTGCCGGTAATGTGCCATGTGCTGGTCGGCCACCCGCGTCTCACCCTGGTCGCGGTATGCCAGGGCCAGTGCATAGTGGACCGGGCCGAAGGATTCGAATAACTGCAGCGCCTCTTGGTAGTGGGCAATGGCCGCCGGTGTGTCACCCCGCCGGGATGCGATCTGACCAAGACCATAATGTGCACGCGCGGTATCCGCGGGTGATTCCAGCAGCGCCATGTACAGTGTACCGGCCTCCTCCAACTGACCCTTCTTCATCAGCAGATCGGCCAGCCTGAGGCGCGCCGGCGGGTACTCGGGATTCAGTACCAGGGCAGCATGCATCTGTTCCATGGCCGTGTCATCGTTACCTGACTGGAGTTGGGCGATGCCGAGGTAATAGGCCGTCTCATATGAAGTCACGTCCAGCAGCCGGGCGCGCTGGTAACTGCTGATGGCACCGGCATTGAGTTTGTAGGCGTGCAGGACTATGCCCAGCTGGCGGTTTAATGCGGCATCTTCCGGGGCCTCCTGCACGGCCCGGTAGGCCGCCCTGATTTGTTCCTGGATCGGGGCGGAAAACGCGTCGACGCTGATGGCCGGTAACAGAGGCAGTTCGGGTGTGCCGGGCTGGGACGCCCGAAACAAGTAAACGCCTCCTACAGCGACCACAAGGATGCCGGTAACGACCAGGATCAGAGTGCTGTTGGTTCGCTGCGTGACTGTCATACCTCAACAATAAGGAATTACACGGGTCAGGGCCATACAGTTTCACCAGTCACCGTTTTCATTCCAAGACACTAATTCGAACGTCTTCAAGACACCTTCAATCAGAGAAGTTTGGTAGCTACATAAGAAAACACTAAAGGTCTTATGTCGACCGAGGCTGTGTGAAAACTCGAAAGTATCACTAAAGGCGGATTATTCTGTATTAACTGAGTATTTCACGGCCCCACGGCACGTTCTGGGTGGAGA
>CAMYJI010000053.1 GCA_947258545.1 uncultured Ectothiorhodospiraceae bacterium | reverse complement strand
GGTGAAGGTGGGAGAGGAGATCGAGATTGTCGGTATCAAGGACACGCTGAAGACGACCTGCACGGGAGTGGAGATGTTCCGCAAGCTGCTGGACCAGGGCCAGGCGGGTGACAACGTGGGTGTGTTGCTGCGTGGCACCAAGCGCGAGGAGGTTGAGCGTGGTCAGGTGCTGGCGAAGCCGGGTTCGATCACGCCGCACACCAAGTTTGAGTGTGAGGTGTACGTGCTGAGCAAGGATGAGGGTGGACGTCACACACCGTTTTTCAATGGCTATCGGCCGCAGTTTTATTTCCGCACGACAGACGTCACGGGTGCGTGTGATCTGCCGGAGGGCGTGGAGATGGTGATGCCGGGAGACAATGTGAAGATGACGGTATCGTTGATTGCGCCGATTGCGATGGAAGAGGGTCTGCGTTTTGCGGTTCGCGAAGGCGGCCGTACCGTGGGCGCCGGTGTGGTCTCGAAGATTGTTGAATGATTGTAATTAACTGTGCAGGAGCGCCTCGTTTATGCCCGGCGTTTTATCGGGTGCAGGCGCGATGATTTAGGCCAGTAGCTCAATTGGCAGAGCGGCGGTCTCCAAAACCGCAGGTTGGGGGTTCGATTCCCTCCTGGCCTGCCAACAAATGTGAAAGGGCAGATTCAGAGTCTGTCGCCGGAAAAATATGAACGCAAAAGTTGAGACGGAAAGCGGGCGGCTGGATTCACTGAAACTCGGGGCCGCTGTCCTGCTGATGTGTGGCGGCATATACGCCTTTTATTATTTTGAAGACCAGCATGCGGTATTGCGCGTGCTCGGGATACTGGCGGTGGCGGCTGTCGCGTTGTTTATCGCGGCACAAACCGGCATGGGCCGTCAGGTGATCGGATTTGTCGGCGGTGCCAGGACCGAGGTGCGTCGCGTGGTCTGGCCAACACGCGCTGAAACGGTTCAGACCACGCTGGCCGTGTTGTTCGTTGTCCTGCTGGTCGGGGTGTTCCTCTGGCTGCTGGACATGGTGTTGTTGTGGGCAGTTCAGATACTGACAGGTCAGGGAAGCTAAACAATGGCATTGCAGTGGTATGTCGTGCACGCCTACTCGGGTTTTGAGAACCAGGTAAAGCGTGCACTCGAAGAACGGATTGCGCGTGCCCGAATGGAGGAGAATTTCGGGGAAATCCTGGTGCCGACGGAAGAAGTCGTCGAAATGCGCCAGGGCGCGAAACGCAAGAGTGAACGCAAGTTCTTTCCGGGTTATGTGCTGGTGCAGATGGATATGAATGATGACACCTGGCACCTGGTCAAGGATGCGCCCAAGGTGATGGGATTTGTCGGCGGGACCAGTGACAGGCCGGCGCCTATCTCTCAGCGGGAGGCCGACTTGATCCTGCAGCGTGTCCAGGAAGGCGTGGACAAGCCCAGGCCCAAAGTGCTGTTCGAGGTGGGTGAGGTGGTTCGGGTTACAGACGGGCCGTTCAACGACTTCAACGGCGTGGTGGAAGAAGTCAATTATGAAAAGAGCCGGCTGCGGGTGTCGGTGCTGATCTTTGGTCGATCAACGCCGGTCGAACTCGGATTCGGTCAGGTAGAAAAGGCGTAAATGAAATTAATGTAGGAGCGCTCCGCGAGCGCGATTGTTTGCGTTGTAATTGTCGCGGGATTATTACGCGCCTGCGAGGCGATCCTACAATAATCTATTAAATACCGGGGAGCCGTAAGGCGCTTGTACCCACAGGAGTAGACAATGGCTAAGAAAATCGAGGCATACATCAAGTTGCAGGTGCCTGCAGGTGAAGCCAATCCGAGCCCGCCAGTCGGGCCGGCACTTGGCCAGCATGGTGTGAATATCATGGAGTTCTGCAAGGCATTCAATGCCCATACGCAACAGGTTGAAAAGGGTCTCCCGATTCCCGTGGTTATCACTGTCTTCAACGACCGCAGTTTCACCTTTATTACCAAGACTCCGCCAGCCTCGGTACTGCTGAGAAAAGCGGTCGGGATCGCCAAAGGGTCCGGTACCCCGAACACAGACAAGGTAGGCAAGGTGACGCGTGCCCAGCTGGAAGAAATCGCCAATACCAAGATGGCGGACCTGAATGCCACGGATCTGGATGCGGCCGTGCGCATCATCGCCGGTAGTGCCCGTAGTATGGGCCTTGACGTAGAGGAGGCCTAGGTCATGAGCAAACTGACCAAACGGGCAAAGGCAATCCAGGAGAAGGTAGCTCCGGGCAAGCAGTACCCGATCGAAGAGGCACTGGGCCTGTTGAAGGAACTCTCCACGGTTAAGTTCAAGGAATCGGTGGATGTCAGCGTCAACCTCGGTGTTGACCCACGCAAGTCAGACCAGGTGGTGCGCGGCTCCACGGTGCTGCCCAACGGTACCGGCAAGTCGGTGCGCGTCGCCGTATTTACCTCGGGTGCAAATGCAGATGCAGCCAAGCAGGCCGGTGCGGATATCATCGGCCTGGAAGATCTCGCCGAAGAGGTCAAAAAGGGCAATATGGATTTCGATGTCGTGATCGCCTCCCCGGATGCCATGCGCGTGGTGGGCACGCTGGGCCAGATCCTCGGCCCCCGCGGCCTGATGCCGAATCCCAAGGTCGGCACGGTGGCCCAGGATGTCGCCGCTGCGGTGAGGAACGCCAAGGCCGGGCAGGTGCGCTACCGCACCGACAAGGCCGGTATCATTCACTCCCCTATCGGCAAGGTCGAATTCGAAGTCGCCGCGCTCAAGGAAAACCTGAGTGCGCTGCTGGCCGATCTGAACAAGGCCAAGCCATCATCGTCCAAGGGCATATACATGAAGAAGATCACTGTATCGACGACCATGGGGCCGGGTTTGCAGGTCGATCAGACTTCAATAGAAATATAGATTTTTTCGAGATCCCCCTCTCCCTTGCAGGGGCGGGAATGAATAAGGAAGAGGCGTATGCCTTTTCAGGGTTTGGCGCTATCCGGCAATTTGCCGGTGGCCGTCAAAGACCGCAGGTACCCGGCAGCGGTTGTTGCGGAAGTCGGGTTTAATTGTTCTGCAGAGATGCGGAATGGCCTGCGCAGATGGTGCGCAAGATGACAGTATAGATGTACAGGGCAAGGCTGCGAAGCGGCCTGGTACATCGAGTGTCGCGTGAGGCAGGACGACATACAAGGAAGTATAAGTATCGCGAGAGGGCAGGAGCCCGAAGCGACTGCCGGGAGCGACCTGTCATCAAGTCACCAAACAAGGTGCGCCGGTTGTTGCTGACCGGCGTGATGTCAATGAAAGTAAATGAGCGGAAGGCGCTGCGCCGGATGCGAGTTTCTGAAGAGGTAAACACAATGGCATTAACTCTTGAAGAGAAAAAGGCTGTTGTTGCTGAAGTTGCAGAGGTTGCCAAAGGGGCCTATTCGGCTGTGGCTGCAGAGTACCGTGGTCTGACTGTCGAGGAGATGACCGATCTGCGTGTCAAGGCGCGCCAGGACAATGTCTCCCTGCGTGTTGTCAAGAATACGCTGGCACGGCGTGCCCTGGAGGACACCGATTTTGCCTGCATGAGCGACAGGCTGACCGGTCCGCTGGTCCTGGCCTTTTCCCGGGAGGACCCGGGTGCAGCAGCGCGAGTGACCAAGGACTTTGCCAAGGAGCATGAGAAGTTCATGGTCACCATGCTGTCAGTCGGTGGTCAGTTGCTTGAGCCATCCGAGATTGACCGCCTGGCCAAGCTCCCGACGCGCGACCAGGGCATCAGCATGCTGATGTCGGTCATGCAGGCGCCGGTTGCGAAGTTTGTACGCACCCTCAACGAGGTGCCGGGCAAACTGGTGCGCACCACGGCGGCAATTCGTGATCAGAAGCAACAGGCTGCTTAAACCTTTTCATAAATTACTAACCAAGATTTAACAGGAGTATTCGTTATGGCCGTTTCACAAGAAGAAATTCTGGAAACCATATCAAGCATGTCAGTGATGGAGGTCGTTGACCTGATTTCTGCCATGGAAGAGAAGTTCGGCGTGACCGCTGCCGCTGCCGTGGCTGCCGCCCCGGTTGCTGCTGCCGGTGAGGCCGGTGCCGCCGAGGAGAAAGACGAGTTTGACGTTGTCATGTCCAGCTTCGGCTCCAACAAGGTTGCTGTCATCAAGGTAGTTCGCGGTATCACCGGCCTGGGCCTCAAGGAGGCCAAGGAAATGGTGGAAGGTGCACCTTCCACCATCAAGGAAGGCGCTACCAAGGGCGAGGCGGAAGACATCAAGAAGCAGCTTGAAGAGGCCGGCGCCAGCGTCGAGCTCAAGTAAGCGGATCGATCGTAATCCATTTAGTGATTACATCAACCGCTGTAGTACAGGGTTGGCCGGTAGCGCATTTGGCGCCCGGCCAGCCCTGCTTGTTAGAGAATAGTGTGCCGGCATTTTTGTCGGCACGTATTGCTACTGTCAGTCGATTTATATCCTGCATCCCTGGACAGTAACTAAAGAGGAAAACCGATGGCCTACAGTTTCACCGAAAAGAAACGTATTCGTAAGGACTTTGGCAAGCGTCACAGTATTCTTGAGGTTCCGTACCTGCTGGCGACCCAGCTCGAGTCATACCGTGGCTTCCTGCAGGCAGACAGCGAGCCCCTCGAGCGTGGCGAGAAAGGGCTGCACGCTGCTTTCAAGTCGGTATTCCCGATAGTCAGTTACTCGGGCACCGCGGCGCTTGACTACGTGAGCTACCGGCTCGGTGAACCGGTCTTCGATGTGAAGGAATGCCAGATGCGCGGCCTTACCTATGCGGCACCCCTGCGTGCCCTGGTGCGGCTGATCATTTACGACAAGGATGCCCCGGCCGATGCCCGCAAGATCAAGGACATAAAGGAGCAGGAAGTCTACATGGGCGAACTTCCGCTGATGACAGACAACGGCACCTTCGTTATCAACGGTACCGAGCGCGTTATCGTGTCCCAGTTGCACCGGTCCCCTGGCGTGTTCTTCGACCATGACAAGGGCAAGACCCATTCTTCGGGGAAGCTGCTGTTCTCCGCGCGGGTGATCCCCTACCGCGGCTCCTGGCTGGATATGGAGTTCGATCCGAAGGATTCGCTGTTCGTGCGCATCGACCGGCGCCGCAAGCTGCCAGCTACCATTCTGCTGCGCGCACTGGGCTATGACAACGAGCAGATTCTGGACATATTTTTCGAAACCAACACGTTCCATATCGGCAAGAAGGACATCAAGCTGGACCTGGTGGCCGAACGGTTGCGTGGTGAAACCGCGACCTTCGATATCAAGGTCAAGTCCAAGGTGGTGGTCGAGGAGGGGCGCCGCATCACGGCGCGCAATATCCGCGAACTGGAAAAAGCCGGGATCAAATCGCTGGTGGTTCCGGAAGACTACCTTATCGGGAAAATCATTGCCCACAACATCGTCGACAAGGAAACCGGTGAGCTGATTGGCAACGCCAACGATGAAATCACTCCCGAGCTGTTCGAGAAGCTGCGCGAGTCCGGGGTCAAGGAGATCAAGACCCTGTTCGTGAACGATCTCGACCGCGGCCCGTATATATCCAGCACCTTGCGCATTGATCCGACGACCACGGATCTCGAGGCAATGGTCGAAATCTACCGCATGATGCGTCCGGGCGAGCCGCCGACCAAGGAGGCCGCTCAGAATCTGTTCAAGAACCTGTTCTTTACCAGCGATCGCTATGATCTGTCTGCAGTAGGACGGATGAAATTCAACCGCCGCGTCGGACGCGATGAGCTGACCGGCGAGGGCACCCTGTCAAAGGAGGATATCCTGGCGGTAATGCAGGTGCTGATTGATATCCGCAACGGCAACGGCGTGGTCGATGACATCGATCATCTTGGCAACCGCCGCATACGCTGCGTCGGCGAAATGGCGGAGAATGTCTTCCGTATCGGTCTGGTGCGCGTCGAGCGAGCCGTCAAGGAGCGCCTCAGCCTGGCCGAATCGGACAGTCTGATGCCGCAGGAGCTGATCAATGCCAAGCCGGTCGCGGCCGCCATCAAGGAGTTCTTCGGTTCCAGCCAGTTGTCACAGTTCATGGACCAGAACAATCCGCTTTCGGAAGTGACCCACAAGCGACGCGTTTCGGCGCTCGGTCCGGGTGGCCTGACACGCGAGCGTGCCGGCTTCGAGGTGCGCGACGTACACCCGACGCACTATGGACGGGTCTGTCCGATCGAGACACCTGAAGGTCCGAACATCGGGCTTATCAACTCGCTGGCGGTGTACTCGCGCACCAACAATTACGGTTTCCTGGAGACGCCGTACCAGAAGGTCGAAAACAGCCGGGTAACCAATAAGGTGGAATACCTGTCGGCGATCGAGGAGGGTCAGTACACCATCGCCCAGGCCAATGCGGGCGTGGACACCAAGGGCAAACTTGTCGACGACATGGTGACCTGCCGATTCCAGAACGAGTTCATGACATCGGCACCGGATCAGGTCGACTATATCGACGTGTCACCCAAGCAGATCGTATCCGTGGCCGCCGCCTTGATACCCTTCCTCGAGCATGACGACGCTAACCGTGCTCTGATGGGCTCGAATATGCAACGCCAGGCAGTCCCGACACTGTGCACCGAGAAGCCTCTGGTCGGCACTGGCATCGAACGCACCGTGGCGGTTGACTCCGGTGTGACAGTCGTCGCCAGGCGCGGCGGTGTGGTGGATTCTGTCGACGCCGCGCGTATCGTGGTGCGTGTCAACGACAACGAGACGGTTGCCGGCGAGCCCGGCGTCGATATTTACAACCTGACCAAGTACACACGTTCCAACCAGAACACCTGCATCAACCAGCGACCGCTGGTTGCGCCGGGGAATGTGATTGCGCGCGGTGACGTGCTGGCTGACGGCCCGAGTACCGACATGGGCGAACTGGCGCTCGGCCAGAACCTTCTGGTCGCGTTCATGCCCTGGAATGGCTACAACTTCGAGGACTCCATCCTGATCTCGGAGCGTGTTGTCGAGGAGGATCGCTTTACCACCATCCACATCGAGGAACTGACCTGTGTAGCGCGGGACACCAAGCTCGGCTCGGAGGAAGTTACCGGCGATATCCCGAACGTTGGCGAAGGCGCCCTGGCCAAGCTGGACGAATCGGGCATCGTCTACATCGGTGCCGAGGTCAAGCCCGGCGACATCCTCGTGGGCAAGGTGACGCCGAAGGGTGAAACCCAGCTTACGCCGGAAGAGAAGCTGCTGCGGGCGATATTCGGCGAAAAAGCATCCGACGTGAAGGATACGTCGCTGCGCGTGCCAAGCGGCATGGACGGCACTGTTATCGATGTGCAGGTGTTTACGCGCGATGGCGTCGAAAAGGACCAGCGTGCGCTGCAGATCCAGGAGGAGCAGCTGGTACTCATCCGCAAGGATCTCAATGACCAGATGCGCATCATGGAGGACGATATCTACCAGCGTGTCGAGAAGCTGCTGCAGGGCAAGATTGCCGAGGGTGGTCCAAGCAAGCTGGCCGCCGGGTCCAAGGTCACCAGGGACTACCTGAGCGAGATTGGCCGTGGCAAGTGGTTCGAGGTGCGGTTGCGCAATGAAGAGGCCAACGAGAATCTTGAAAAGGCCGGGGAACAACTCAAGGCGCTGCGCAAGGACTTTGATAAGCGCCTGGAGGAAAAGAAGGCCAAGCTGACCACCGGCGATGACCTGGCGCCGGGCGTGCTCAAGATGGTCAAGGTGTATCTGGCGGTCAAGCGCCGGGTCCAGCCGGGTGACAAGATGGCCGGCCGCCACGGTAACAAGGGTGTGATCTCGATGATCCAGCCGGTGGAAGACATGCCGTTCACAGAGGACGGAACCCCGGTTGATATCGTTCTCAACCCGCTCGGTGTACCGTCGCGCATGAATGTCGGCCAGGTGCTGGAGACCCACCTGGGCTGGGCGGCCAAGGGCCTGGGCCTGAAGATCGGCAAGATGCTTGAGGGCCAGCAAAAGATCCAGGAAATGCGCAAGTTTCTGGAGCAGGTTTATAACAGCAGCGGACGCAAGGAAGACCTGAAATCATTCGCTGATAATGAAATCATCGAGCTGGCACAAAACCTGCGAAGGGGTGTGCCCATGGCAACGCCGGTTTTTGATGGTGCCTCGGAGGACGAGATCAAGAACATGCTGACGCTGGCGGACCTGCCGGCCAGCGGCCAGACTACCCTTTATGACGGGCGGACCGGCGATTCCTTCGACCGCGATGTGACAGTAGGCTACATGTACATGCTCAAGCTCAATCACCTGGTGGATGACAAAATGCATGCACGCTCGACCGGGCCCTACAGCCTGGTGACCCAGCAGCCGCTGGGCGGCAAGGCACAGTTCGGTGGCCAGCGCTTCGGTGAAATGGAAGTGTGGGCGCTTGAGGCCTACGGCGCTTCCTACACCCTGCAGGAAATGTTGACCGTGAAGTCGGACGATGTGAATGGACGCACCAAGATGTACAAAAACATCGTCGATGGGGATCATCGCATGGATGCCGGCATGCCCGAATCCTTCAACGTGCTGGTGAAGGAAATACGCTCCCTGGGCATCAATATGGAACTTGAGCAGGATTAACGCGCAGGTTGCTGCTGACTACAACGTAACTCGAAGCTTCACGATCGGGAGAGACGATGAAAGACTTACTGAATCTTCTAAAGCCGCAAGGTCAAACTGACGACTTCGATGCCATCCGTATCGGACTGTCATCGCCGGACATGATCCGTTCCTGGTCCTATGGCGAGGTCAAGAAGCCGGAGACCATCAACTACCGCACCTTCAAACCGGAGCGCGATGGACTGTTCTGCGCGAAAATCTTCGGTCCGGTCAAGGATTACGAATGCCTGTGCGGTAAATACAAGCGCCTCAAGCACCGCGGCGTAGTCTGCGAAAAATGCGGCGTCGAGGTCACCCTGGCCAAGGTGCGGCGTGAACGCATGGGTCATATCGAGCTGGCCAGCCCGGTCGCCCACATCTGGTTCCTCAAGTCCCTGCCGTCACGCATCGGACTGCTGCTGGACATGACCCTGCGCGACATCGAGCGGGTGCTGTATTTCGAGGCCTACGTGGTGGTCGATCCCGGTATGACCACCCTGGAGCGTAGTCAGCTGCTCTCGGATGAGGCCTATCTTGATGCCATCCAGGAAAACGGGGACGAATTCGATGCTCGCATGGGTGCCGAGGCCGTATTCGAATTATTGCGCAATATCGACCTGCAGCTGGAAGCGGCCAAGATGCGTGACGAAATCGGCAGCACGAAATCAGAAACCAAGCTGAAGCGCCTAGGCAAACGCCTCAAGCTGGTCGAGTCCTTCATCGAGTCCGGTAACCGCCCGGAATGGATGGTCCTGACGGTGCTGCCGGTGCTGCCGCCGGAACTGCGCCCGCTGGTGCCGCTGGATGGCGGCCGCTTTGCTACCTCAGATCTGAATGATCTCTATCGGCGAGTCATCAACCGTAATAACCGCCTGAAGCGGCTGCTGGAACTGAATGCGCCGGACATCATTGTGCGCAACGAAAAGCGCATGCTGCAGGAGTCGGTGGATGCGCTGCTCGACAACGGCCGCCGCGGGCGCGCCATTACCGGCACCAACAAGCGCCCGCTCAAGTCGCTGGCCGACATGATCAAGGGCAAGCAAGGGCGTTTCCGTCAGAACCTGCTGGGCAAGCGCGTCGATTACTCCGGCCGTTCCGTGATCGTGGTGGGTCCGACCCTGAAGCTGCACCAGTGTGGCCTGCCCAAGCGCATGGCGCTGGAACTGTTCAAGCCGTTCATCTTCAGCAAGCTGCAGCTGCGCGGTCTGGCGACTACCATCAAAGCCGCCAAGAAGCTGGTTGAACGCGAGGGCCCTGAGGTTTGGGATATTCTCGAAGAGGTCATTCGCGAGCACCCGGTTATGCTGAACCGCGCCCCAACCCTGCATCGCCTCGGTATTCAGGCCTTCGAGCCGGTACTGATCGAGGGCAAGGCGATCCAGCTGCACCCGCTGGTCTGCGCCGCTTTCAATGCCGACTTCGACGGCGACCAGATGGCAGTGCACGTGCCGCTGTCACTGGAGGCGCAGCTTGAGGCACGCGCCCTGATGATGTCATCCAACAATATTCTTTCACCCGCCAACGGCGAGCCGATCATCGTACCGTCGCAGGACGTGGTGCTGGGCTTGTACTACCTGACCCGCGAGTCCGTCAACGCCAAGGGCGAGGGCATGGTGTTTGCGGATATCCAGGAGGTGCACCGTGCCTATGGAGCAGGTTTCGTTTCCCTGCATGCCAAGATCAAGGTGCGCCTGCACACCGCCGAGCTTGACGAGGACGGCGAGGTGCAGAAGCATTACGGCCTGGTGGAAACAACGGTCGGACGCGCGCTGCTTTCCGAGTTGCTGCCCGAGGGGCTGCCGTTCAGCCAGGTGAACACCAATATGACAAAGAAGGCGATCTCCGGCCTCATCAATGCGTGTTACCGGCGGGTGGGCCTGAAAGAGACGGTAATCTTTGCCGACCAGCTGATGTACATGGGCTTCTCCTACGCTACCCGTGCCGCAGTCTCCTTCGGCATTAACGACATGACGATCCCTGAAAACAAGGGGGAAATACTGTCAGTGGCCGAAGAGGAGGTCCTGGAGATCCAGAACCAGTACACCTCCGGCCTGGTGACACTGGGTGAGCGCTATAACAAGGTCGTGGATATCTGGTCCCGTACCAATGACCAGGTCGCCAAGGCCATGATGGAGCGCCTGGGCACCGAGGAGGTGAAGGATGCGGAGGGCAAAAAGGTTCGCCAGCCCTCTTTCAACTCGGTCTACATGATGGCCGACTCCGGTGCGCGAGGCTCCGCGGCCCAGATTCGTCAGCTGGCCGGTATGCGCGGTCTGATGGCGAAACCTGACGGTTCAATTATCGAGACACCGATTACCGCCAACTTCCGTGAAGGTCTGGATGTGCTGCAGTACTTCATTTCGACGCACGGTGCGCGCAAGGGCCTGGCCGACACCGCGCTCAAGACCGCGAACTCCGGATACCTGACGCGTCGCCTGGTGGACGTTGCCCAGGACCTGGTCGTCATCGGCGAGGACTGCGGCACCCAGGGTGGCCTGGTGCTGAACCCGCTGGTCGAGGGTGGCGATGTCGTGGAGCCGCTGCGCGAGCGTGTGCTCGGCCGCCTTACGGCAGAGGATGTTGCCTCGCCCGTAAGCAAGAAGGTTGTTGCGCCGACAGGTACCCTGCTGGACGAGGACTGGGTAGACCGGCTCGAGCAGATGGGTGTTGACGAGATCAAGGTGCGTTCACCGATTACCTGCGAGAACCGCTACGGTGTCTGTGCGGCCTGTTACGGCCGTGACCTGGCGCGTGGCCACATGATCAATATAGGTGAGGCGATCGGTGTGATCGCTGCGCAATCGATCGGCGAGCCGGGCACCCAGCTGACCATGCGCACCTTCCATATCGGTGGCGCCGCCAGTCGCTCGGCGACGGTCAACAGCGTCGAGGTCAAGTTCGGCGGTACGGTACGCCTGCACAACATCAAGACCGTGACCGACAAGAACGGCAACCTGGTCGCGGTTTCGCGTTCCGGTGAAATCGGTATCGTTGATGAATTCGGCCGTGAGCGCGAGCGCTACAAGGTGCCGTACGGCGCAGTCATCAGCGCCGCTGACGGCGCGGTCGTGGACGGCGGTACCGTGATAGCCAACTGGGACCCGCACACCCACCCGATCGTGACCGAGGTGGCCGGCGTGGTGAGCTTTAGCGATTTCGAAGAGGGCATGACGGTCCAGGAGACCACTGACGAGATCACCGGTCTGACCAGCAAGGTGATTACCGATCCCAAGCAGCGCGGCAGCGCGGGCAAGGACAAGCGACCGATGGTGCGGCTGGTCGACGAGAAGGGTAATCCCCTCAAGATCGCAGGCACCGATCTGGACGCACACTATTTTCTGCCTGCCGGTGCCATCGTCGGCCTGGATGACGGCGCCCCGGTGAAGGTGGGTGATGTCATTGCGCGTATCCCGCAGGAATCCTCCAAGACCCGTGATATTACCGGCGGTCTGCCGCGTGTGGCGGACCTGTTCGAGGCGCGCAAACCGAAGGATCCCGCCATACTGGCGGAGATCTCCGGTACCGTGGGCTTCGGCAAGGACACCAAGGGCAAGCAGCGGGTGATCATTACCAGCGCGGACGGCGAAACGCACGAGGAACTGATTCCCAAGTGGCGCCATGTCACAGTCTTCGAGGGTGAACACGTTGAGAAGGGCGAGACCCTGGTTGACGGCGAGCCGAATGCGCACGACATCCTGCGTCTGCTGGGCACCTCGGCCATGGCCGAATACCTGGTCAAGGAGATCCAGGACGTCTACCGTCTGCAGGGTGTGAAAATCAATGACAAGCACATAGAGGTGATTCTGCGCCAGATGCTGCGCAAGGCCGAGGTGACCTCCTCGGGTGACAGTAACTTCCTCAAGGGTGAGCAGGTCGAGCGTTCCCGGCTACTGGAGGAGAACGAGAAACTCAAGCGCGATGACAAGGAGCTGGCCGGCTGGATACCGCTGCTATTGGGTATCACCAAGGCCTCGCTGGCAACTGAATCCTTTATTTCGGCCGCATCGTTCCAGGAGACCACCCGGGTGCTTACCGAGGCCGCCGTCCGTGGCAGCAGGGACAGCCTGCGTGGCCTCAAGGAGAACGTCATCGTCGGGCGCCTGATACCGGCCGGGACCGGCCTGGCGTACCACGAGGAACGGCGCCGGCAGCGGGACCTGGATACCCTGGAGATCGCCGAGGAGATGATTTCCCTGGAAACCCCGGAAAGTAGTGGACAGACGGAGGACGTTGCCGAGTCCTGAGCCAGGCCGGCAGCCCGCCGCGAGGGTATTGCGCTGACCCCCGCCGGTTCTGGACTCAGTCTGATTCCGGGGCCGGTGCATCCCCTTCAGGGAGTCCGGGACAGTGATGCAACATGCGGGTTAGATTAAAAAAACTTTCTTGACAGGGCTATGCCCTATCTCTAAAATTCCGCTTCCCTTCGACAGGCCGGGTCACCCGGCCTGTCGTTTGTTTTCGGGAGTTTGATTTTTTTCCGCTTAATTTTCAAGGTGTTTCGTACATGGCCACAATCAATCAGTTAGTGCGCAAGCCGCGTAGCAGGAAACGCGAGAAGAGTAACGTGCCTGCGCTGGAGGCATGCCCGCAAAAGCGTGGCGTGTGTACGCGTGTGTATACCACTACCCCGAAGAAGCCGAACTCGGCCCTGCGCAAGGTCGCACGCGTGCGCCTGACCAACGGCTTCGAGGTGACCACCTATATCGGTGGTGAAGGCCATAACCTCCAGGAGCATTCGGTCGTGCTGATTCGCGGCGGCCGTGTGAAGGACCTCCCGGGTGTGCGCTATCACACCGTGCGCGGCAGTCTTGACACCTCCGGTGTACAGACCCGCCGTCAGGGGCGATCCAAGTACGGCGCCAAGCGGCCCAAGTCCTGATTATCCGGAACCACAGCAAAGCGAACTGAGAGTAACGAATGTCCAGAAGAAGAGTCATCGGCGCGCGGGAGATACTCCCGGACCCCAAATACGGTAACGATATGCTGGCCAAGTTCATCAACATGGTCATGCAGTCCGGCAAGAAGTCCGTGGCGGAAAAAATCGTCTACGGAGCCCTGGACCAGATTGCCGGCAAGGGCAACGAAGACCCGCTCGGCGTCCTGGACAAGGCGCTCGATAATATACGCCCGACGGTCGAGGTGAAGTCGCGGCGCGTCGGCGGTGCGACCTACCAGGTACCGGTGGAAGTGCGCTCGATACGACGCACCACCCTGGCTATGCGCTGGGTGCTGGATGCGGCACGCAAGCGCAGCGAGAAGTCCATGCCGCTACGGCTGGCTGGCGAGTTGCTCGACGCCGCCGAGAACCGCGGCGCTGCAGTTAAAAAACGTGAAGACACCCACCGCATGGCAGAGGCCAACAAGGCCTTCTCTCATTACCGGTGGTAATCAGAACATATTCGGTTAAGAGATTGTCAGGACAGGACAGTGGCACGCAAGACCCCAATAGAGCGCTATCGTAACGTCGGCATCATGGCGCATATTGACGCCGGCAAGACGACGACGACCGAGCGCATCCTGTTCTATACCGGCGTGTCACACAAGATTGGCGAGGTGCACGACGGTGCCGCAGTGATGGACTGGATGGAGCAGGAGCAGGAGCGGGGCATCACCATCACCTCCGCGGCGACGACTTGTTTCTGGAAGGGTATGGACCAGCAGTTCGACCAGCACCGCATCAATATCATCGACACCCCCGGACATGTGGATTTCACCATCGAGGTGGAGCGTTCCCTGCGTGTGCTGGATGGTGCCTGCGCCGTGTTTTGCGCAGTCGGCGGGGTCGAGCCCCAGTCCGAGACGGTCTGGCGCCAGGGTAACAAGTACCACGTGCCGCGCATGGCCTTCGTCAACAAGATGGACCGTGCCGGTGCCGATTTCCTGCGTGTCGTCGATCAGGTCAGGAATCGCCTGGGTGCCAACCCGGTGCCTTTGCAGCTGCCGATCGGTGCCGAGGATAATTTCAAGGGCGTGGTCGACCTGATCCGTATGAAGGCGATCTACTGGAACGAGTCCGACATGGGCACCACCTACGAGGAGAAGGATATCCCCGCGGACATGATCGATGCCTGCAACGAGTGGCGTGAGCACATGGTCGAGGCAGCCGCGGAGTCGACCGAGGCGCTGATGGAAAAATACCTGGAGCAGGGTGATCTGTCCGAGGGCGAAATTCGCGAGGGCCTGCGTAACCGCACCCTGGGCAACGAGATCGTGCCGGCACTGTGCGGTTCGGCCTTCAAGAACAAGGGCGTGCAGTCCATGCTGGACGCCATCATTTATTATATGCCCTCCCCGGTGGACGTGCCGTCGATCGTTGGCCACCTGGATGATGCCGACGAAACCCAGGCCGAGCGTCACCCCTCCGATGATGAGCCCTTTGCCTCGTTGGCATTCAAGATCGCCACGGATCCGTTTGTCGGCAACCTGACCTTCTTCCGGGTCTATTCCGGTGTGCTGAATTCCGGTGACACGGTCTACAACCCGGTCAAGGGCAAGAAGGAGCGCATTGGTCGCATCCTGCAGATGCATTCCAACAGCCGCGAGGAAATCAAGGAGGTGCGCGCGGGCGACATCGCTGCCGCGGTGGGCCTCAAGGATGTCACCACCGGCGATACCCTTTGCGACCCGGAGCATGTCATTACCCTGGAACGTATGGAATTCCCCGAGCCGGTGATCTCCGTCGCTGTCGAGCCGAAGACCAAGGCCGACCAGGAAAAGATGGGCATAGCCCTGCAGAAGCTGGCCAAGGAGGATCCCTCGTTCCGCGTTCACACCGACGAGGAGTCCGGCCAGACCATTATCTCCGGCATGGGCGAGTTACACCTCGACATCATCGTCGACCGCATGCGGCGCGAGTTCAATGTCGAGGCCAACGTGGGTGCGCCGCAGGTCGCCTACCGCGAGACGATTCGCAAGACGGTCGAGCAGGAAGGCAAGTTTGTGCGCCAGTCCGGCGGCCGCGGCCAGTACGGCCATGTCTGGCTGAGGATCGAACCCCGCCCGGCGGGCGAGGGCTATGAGTTCGAGAACGCAGTTGTCGGCGGCGTGGTTCCCCGGGAATATATCACCTCGGTCAATAAAGGCGTGCAGGAGCAGATGGAAAACGGTATTCTGGGCGGCTACCCGGTGGTCGACGTCAAGGTCACGCTGTATGACGGCTCCTACCACGATGTCGACTCCAGTGAAATGGCCTTCAAGATCGCCGCTTCCATG
>CAMYJI010000052.1 GCA_947258545.1 uncultured Ectothiorhodospiraceae bacterium | reverse complement strand
TGTTTGAGTAATCGCGTTGTTTGCGATTGCGAGTTCGACGAGCGCCGATTGATGCGAGAAGCGCAGGATAATCGCGCAGCGATCAAGCCTCCGGGCGCCTTTTCTTTTCGTCTCTTTTCTTTGGGCGAGCAAAGAAAAGGGACACGCCGTGCGGGCGCGGGAGCCCGCGTAAATAAAGTACCTCGCCCGTCAGGGCGAAACCTGGTATCAAATAAGGTGCGCACGCAAGCCCGCCCCAAAACCACTAGTAAACCACCCTGACCGAATAACCACGTTGTTCAAGGTATGCGAGCAGCCCCTGCTCACCCGGCAGGTGCAGGGCACCAACGGCTATGAAGGCCCCGCCCGCCTGCAGGTGTTCCTGCATACGATCGGCCATGCGCCGGTTGCGATCGAGGATCAGACGTTGCTGGAAAACCCGGGCCAGGCGCTGGTCACCGGTCTGCATGGATGCTTCATTCAGCGCCATCAGGGCCGCCAGGTCCCGGCGCTTGTAGGCGGCCAGCAGGTCTGCGTGCATGTCATCGATGCCTGGGAACTGTTCCACGGCGTCTTTCAACAGGGCGACCTGGTCATCCGGCGACATTCCCTCGAACACCTCCAGTTGTTCGCTGATCGTCTCCAGCCCGAAGACCGGCTTGCGGTTTTCCTGGGCAAACTGGTACAGCGTCAGGTCCAGTACCTGGCCCGTCACGGCGGGCGGCATGGCCAGCGTAATAGCGACCGCCCACGGCTTCATACGCTCCAACACCACCTCGGGAATGCCACGTGTCTGCATCGCCGCCGCCGTCTGCGCATACAGATCCTCGTCCAGGATGGCGGATAACAGGCGTCCGTCCAGCATCAGCATGGCCGTACTGCTGTAGATCATGGTATCCCTGTCCATCAGCAATTCCAGCACGACACGGCTGGCGCCATCCAGGGCCCGCTGGACCGCCCCGCTCAACCGCAGTACCTCCGGGTCTTCGGAGTGGATCGTCCCGAACAGGTAGCCGGGCGCCGTGCCTGGCTTGCTGATTTCCCACAGCAATCCGCGCTGTTTCGAGGCCTTGCCGTCCGCATAAACGGCCTGCACGCAACACAACAGGACCGCCAGTAGAAGGCGGAGCACACGGTCTGCCGGGGTGATTTTCCGGGTCATACAGTGCTCCCTCTATTAAACATCAATAAAATAAAGTGCTGGCTGGTCTCAGGTAATAACCCTGTCGAGCTTACTACAATTCGCTCAGCGTATTGCATGGATACGACGCTACCTTCGCAAAACAGCGGATGATTGGGTATGCTTGATCGATGTCTGACTTGAATGACAAATCACTTATGGCACGGCGGTTCCGGGGTTTTCTGCCGGTTGTTGTCGATGTCGAAACCGCCGGCTTCAATGCCAAACGCGATGCCCTGCTGGAAATCGCCGCGGTCACGCTCACAATCGATGACCAGGGCCACATTCAGCGGAGAGAGACCTACGCCTGTCATGTCGAACCGTTTCCCGGCGCCAACCTGGACCAGGAGTCGCTGGAATTCACCGGCATCGATCCCTATCACCCGTTCCGATTCGCGAAACCGGAACTTGATGCCCTCGAGAGCATCTTCAAGCCGGTGCGCCGGACCGTCAGGGAGAGCGGCTGCAGCCGGGCCATCCTGGTGGGCCACAACTCGGCATTCGACCTGGGGTTCCTGAATGCGGCGGTGAACCGCACCGGGATCAAGCGTAATCCCTTTCACCCGTTCAGTACCTTCGACACCGTGACGCTGGCCGGGCTGGCCTATGGCCAGACAGTGCTCGCGCGTGCCGTCCGGGCCGCGGGAATCGAGTGGGACAGCGACCAGGCACATTCCGCGGTATACGACACGGAACGCACCGCGGACCTGTTCTGCACCATCATCAACCGCTGGCATGACTACAGTGGCGGCTCTGTGACACCGCTGCCCGCCGAGACTGACTATGACGAGGCCAATACACCATGAGCGATATACCCGAGCTTGACGAACAGATTCTGCAATCCCATGCCGGGCTGATACACCGCGTGGTGATGCACTGCAACAATCCCGGCTCGGTGCCTGACCTGGAACAGGTCCTGCAGCAGGCGGAACAGAATGAATGGACCCAGCTCGTCGCCGTTATCCGTGACATCATGTCCGGCAAACGCGAGGAGTCGCTCCTGCTGGGTCTCGACGATGAGGACCGGGTGATCCTCGAGTCCATCCTGCGCGGCCTGCAGGACCCGAGCACGCTACCCGACCTGCAGGCGGATTTTGACTCCAGCATGGCCGCACCCGGGATCGCCGGCCTGGTGCATGCCTCGCGCAAGGGCAACGCCCAGGCCCTGCAGATCATCGCCAACATGGCCAAGCAGATGCTGGCAGCCGGTGGCGACATGGGCATCCTGGCAGGCCGTATACGTCCCCTGGTCGAAGGCGAGCGTGACGCAGACAAGTTGACCGAGAACATGACCGAGAAGGGTCAGAAACTGATGGTGGATATCCTGGAAGAACTGCTGAAACTCGAAGCGAACTAGCGAATTGTCACCGGGGTGGCCGCGGCGGGATGCGCGTCGCACACCCCGCCCTGACCGGAGGATGTGTCAGGCAGCGCCCTTGGTTATCGCGTCCTTGACCATCTTCTGCAATTCGCCCTTCTGGTAGAGTTCGAGAGTGATATCACAGCCCCCGATCAATTCACCGTTGATATAGACCTGGGGAAAGGTCGGCCAGTTGGCATAACGCGGCAGGTTCTCGAAGACCTCCGGGTCGGCCAGCACGTTGACGTGCGCGAACTCCTCACCGCAGGCCATCAGCGCCTGCGCTGTCCGGCTCGAATAACCGCACTGCGGCACCTGGGGAGAACCCTTCATGAAGATAATGACGGGGTTTTCCTTCACCGCCTTGTCGATGCGTTCCATAATTTCCATGCCAATTGTCCTCGTAATCGTGAGTTGATAAAAATCTTCTTGCCGCGGAGACACAGAGAACGCAGAGTGGCTGACCAGTAAAGACCAGCAATGTCCCCTCACCAATACCATGCGCTCTTCTCAGCCGCCCCGCCTGGCTGGGATAAAAAAGAAGGCCCAGGCCTGCAAGCATATACAAATTCTACTTAGAATAAATTCTTACTAAAAGACACTAATCACAGGGATATAGCATCCACATTGCGTTGCAGCCAGAACTCCAGCAAGGCCATGTGCCAGAGCTTGTTGCCCAGGATCGGCGTATGGTGCTGCTCCGGACTGTCCAGCAACTTGTCGACGTACTGAAGCTTATACAGTCCACGCTCACGGCAGGCCCTGGTGCACAGGACATCGCGCACGAATTCCAGCACATCACCGCGCACGTATTTCAGCGCCGGCACCGGAAAGTAGCCCTTGGAGCGGTCGATCACCCTGTCCGGCAGCAGGCCTCGTGAAATCACCTTGAGCGGATGTTTGCCGTCCGACTTGAGCTTGATCTCGGGCGGCATCCGGATGGTGAGTTCGACCAGTTCGTGATCGAGGAAAGGTACGCGCGCCTCCAGCCCCCACGCCATGGTCATGTTGTCGACCCGCTTGACCGGATCATCCACGATCAGCGTGGTGACATCAAAGGCCAGCACCCGGTTCAAGAAGCGCTCTGCTGCGGTGAATTTGAGCCCCTGTTCGACCCGCGGCGAGGTGTAGTCGGGCCCGTGATAGCGGGCATCGATCGTCTCCAGCAGTTCCTCGTGACTACGGTCGAAATAGTGCGGCCGGAAGCGCTCCAGGTCGCCACCCTGCGCAGCCTGCATCTGCGGATACCAGAAATAGCCGGCGAACACCTCATCGGCACCCTGCCCGCTTTGCACCACCTTGACTTCCCGGGAGACGCGTTCGCCCAGCAGGTAAAAGGCCACGGCATCCTGCCCGACCATGGGCTCGGACATGTTATCGACCGCTTCCGGCAGGCGCGCCAGCACCTCTTCGTTAGGGATCGTAAACCGTTGGTGTCTGGTCTGGTACAACTCCGCGACGAGATCCGAATATTCGAACTCGTGCCCCTGCTCTTCCGGCTGGTCTTCAAAGCCTACGGAAAAGGTGAACAGGTCCCCACCACCCACCTCCGCGAGCAGGGCGACCAGCAAACTGGAATCGAGCCCCCCCGACAACAGGATGCCGACCGGCACATCCGCAATGGTGCGGCGTCGCTCAACCGCTTTCTTCAACGCCTCGTGGATTTCCTCGATCCACTCCCACTCACTCAGCTCCGGCAAGCGCCGCTGCGTATCCAGTTGCCAATAACGCCGCAGCTGCTTGCGGCCATCATGCCGAAAAGTGAGGCTGTGGGCCGGCGCCAGCTTGCGCAGCCCGCGCAACAGGGTGCGTGGTGCCGGCACCACGGCGTGCAGGCTTAGATGATGATGCAGGGCCACGGGATCGATCGCGGTCTCGACATCGCCGGCGTGCAACAGCGCACGGCTGGTCGAGGCAAAGCGCAACCCGCGCGGGGTGATGCTGTAATACAAGGGCTTGATACCGAAGCGGTCGCGGGCAAGAAACAGGCCCTGCTTGCGGATATCCCAGATTGCAAAGGCGAACATGCCGTGCAGCTGCTGCGGGCAGTCCTCGCCCCACTCGGCATAGGCCTTCAGGATCACCTCGCTGTCGCCGCTGGTGAAAAACCGGTAGCCCTTCGCGCGTAGCCGGTCCCTGAGTTCCGGGTAGTTGTAGATGGTCCCGTTGAACACCAGCACCAGTCCCAGTTCCCGATCGACCAGCGGCTGGTTGGAGCGTGAGGAGAGGTCGATGATCGACAGCCGCCGGTGCCCCAGGGCCACCGGGCCATCGGCATAGTCACCCGCGGCATCCGGTCCCCGGCGTTCCAACCGGGACATCATCCTCAACAGGATCTGCCGATCCGGACGTGACCCGTCAAAACGCAGTTCACCGCAAATGCCACACATGATTTACCAGTCCATGGAGATTGAAAGGCCGCCGGTCGGAATTAACGTCAGGGATTCACTGACAACCTGGAGATCACTCGCTCGACACCACTGGTGGTACGTGCGAGTTCGACCGCGCGTGCCGCGACCGCCACAGTGTCGACCGATCCATACAGTGTAACCACCCCCCGGTTGGTGCTGACCCGGATATCCAGGGCCCTGACCAGACTGTCATTCACATAGCGGGTATTGATCCGGGACGTAATGGCCGCATCGGCACTTGTCTGGCCGCCACTGTAGTTGCCGCCGCCCGGCGACCCGCCACCGACGATCAGCGAGCCGCAGCCATGTAACAGACCGGCAAGCATTAACACTATCACGCTGTAGCTGGATATCTTCATAAGACCTGTAACCCCCTTGATATGACTCATTTCGTTCCTTCTTCCTCACGTGCGCTACCCCAGCCACCACCACCGGGCGTGCACAGTGACAGACATTCCCCGGCCTGTATTCGAAAGCTGGTCTTGGCGGGCAGGCGTTCACTGCCGCGCCAGTTCTCACCACTGGCGCCGGCGCAGCCACCCGCCAGCCCCCAGGGGCCGGTATGGCGCCGTTCCGTTAGCAAGGTTACGGTGGCCGGTTCGAGAAACTCGTATTCGCGCACCAGGCCGTTACCGCCCCTGTGCCTGCCGGCGCCGCCGGAGTGGTCACGCAACTGGTAGCGTTGCAGGCGCAACGGAAAGTTCATCTCCAGTACCTCGATCGGCGTGTTGAGCGTATTCGTCATGTGTGACTGGATTGCGCTCAGGCCATTGTGCCGGCTACCGGCACCCATGCCCCCGCCCAGGGTCTCGTAGTAATCCCAGGCACGGTCCCCGTCACGGGAACCCATGGCCAGGTTGTTCATCGTGCCCTGGCTGGCCGCCGGGATCAGCTCCGGGATCGCCTGGGCCAGCGCGCCCATTACCACGTCGACCACCCGGCTGCTGGTCTCCACGTTACCGGCCGCCACGGCCGCCGGACGCCGGGCATTGAGCAGGCAACCTTCCGGGGCCGTCAGGGCGATGGAGCGGAAGCTACCGGTGCAGGCTGGGGTGTGCTCCGGCATGAGACAACGGAACACATAATACACGCCGGCCGCCGCAACCGAGAGCGGACAGTTGATATTGCCCTGTACCTGCGCGGCGGTCCCGTTGAAATCGACATCGGCCCTGCCCTGTTCAATGCGGATACTCACCGCTATCCGGATATCGACCTCGCCCGTGCCGTCATCTTCCATCACATCCTCGAACTCATAGCGTCCATCCGGTATGCGGCTCAGTGCGCGCGCGGCCAGCCGCGCCGCGTAATCATTCACGGCGTCCAGCCCGGCCAGGTAGCGGTGCACACCCATGGGTCCGGCCAGTTGCAACAGGCGCTGTACACCCGTGCGGTTGGCGCTGATTTGTGCGGCCATGTCACCGTCCATCTGCAGTGGATTGGCCGTGGCCGTGGTGATCGCCTCCAGGCACCCGGTCTCCACCTGATCCTCGCGCAGCAGGTGCCTGGGCGAGATAATCAGCCCCTCCTCCTCGAGGCAACGCGAGACTGGCATCGATCCCGGGCTGTGCGCGCCGATATCGGCATGGTGAGCCCGGTTGGCCACGAACCCGATGAGTTTCGCCTGCAGGTACACCGGGGCGATCAGGGTCACATCGGGGAGATGGGTACCGCCCAGGTAGGGATCGTTAACAACCACCATGTCACCAGGCGCCCACTGCATACCGGCCACCAGGTCCTGCATGGCGTAGGCCATGCTGCCGAGGTGTACCGGGATATGCGCGGCCTGGGCACACAGTCGCCCCTGCGGATCGAAAACGGCACAGGAGTAGTCCAGCCGGTCCTTGATGTTGGTCGAGAACGCCGCGCGCCGCAGCACCGCCCCCATCTCGTCACAGGCGGCCGCGACGCGACTGGAAAATACGCTGAGTTCAATTGCATCCATTAACGGCATCCGCTCCACAGTCACTGGGCCAATAAGTCAGAAACACCTGTAAGCCAATGCTTTTACAAGAAGATTCCGACTGTCTGCGTATTGCATTATGCGCAGTCCTGCCTTATCCTTCCATTCCCGACTATTCTAGTCAGCTTTTATTCAATCCTTTTCAAGAACAAACGCCACCGCTCAAAAGGAGCCTGCATACATGAATCCGTTAACCTCGATACTGGGCACAATCATCTCCGGTTTTGTGCTGGCGATCATCATCGTACTCGTCCTCGGTACAAGCGGCATCAACCTCTGGGAAATCGAGGTCTGGGCACATGCCCTGGTCGGCATCACCTGGATCGGCCTGCTGTACTATTTCAACTTCGTACAGGTCCCGGCCGTGGGCGAGGCGCTGGGTGACGAAGGCGGACCCGGACCGGCCGCTATCAACAAGTATGTGGCGCCGCGCGCCCTGTTGTGGTTCCGCTGGTCGGCCCTGGCAACCTGGCTGACCGGTGCAGCCGCGCTCGAGACCATGGGTATTGGAATCGTGAACGCCTTCACCCTGCAGACCGGTGCAGCCGTAATCGGCATCGGCGCCTGGCTGGGCACCATTATGCTGTTCAACGTGTGGGTTCTGATCTGGCCGAACCAGAAAAAAATCCTGGGCATGGTCGAAGCCAGCGCCGACCAGATCGCCTCTGCGAAAAAGGTCGCCCTGATGGCCTCGCGCACCAACACCCTACTGTCCATCCCCATGCTGATGTGCATGACCGGACACGCACACGGCCTGCCCTTCTAAACCCGGGGTTCGGTAACTCGACATCGGCCTGAATCTGTCTCAACAGGGCACGTAAACCCGGCATCAAGCCGGGTTTGCGCTTTTTCAGCCCGTTTGCCTGCAGGCAGTTCTGGCTATAAAATCTGGTGCTTATGAAGGATGGCAGTCTGTGACGGACTGCCTTTTTCTTTTTGGACTTTGGAAATATGACAGACCATCTTATGTCGACTTATGCCCGCCTCCCTGTCCAGTTCGAACGTGGTGATGGTGTCTGGCTGTGGGACAACGAGGGCAAACAATACCTCGACGCACTCAGTGGCATCGCCGTGTGCGGGCTGGGTCACGCGCATCCGATCGTTGCAGAGGCCATCTCGGCACAGGCCGGCCGTCTGCTCCACACTTCCAACCTCTACGGTATACCGCTGCAAGCAGCACTGGCTGACCGTTTGTGCCAGCTGTCGGCAATGCAGCGGGTGTTTTTCTGCAACTCGGGAGCCGAGGCCAACGAGGCGGCCATCAAGATCGCGCGGCTTCACGGGCACGCAAGGGGCATCGATTCCCCGGCCATCATTGTCATGGAAAACAGTTTCCACGGGCGCACACTGGCAACCCTCGCGGCCACCGGCAACCGGCGCGTCCAGGCCGGGTTCGAGCCGCTGGTACAGGGCTTCATCCGGGTGCCCTATAACAACCTGGATGCGATCCGCACCGTGGCCGGGAACAGCACTGAGGTAGCGGCCATCCTGGTCGAACCCGTGCAGGGTGAAGGCGGGATCAAAGTGCCGGACCCGGGTTACCTGGCGGGCATCCGCGATATCTGTAATGAGCAGAACTGGTTAATGATGCTCGATGAAATCCAGACCGGGATCGGCCGTACCGGCCACTGGTTTGCCTACCAGCACGACAAGCTGCTGCCGGATGTCGTCAGCGTCGCCAAGGCGCTGGGCAACGGCGTGCCGATCGGGGCCTGTCTGGCCCGGGGAATTGCCGCGGAACTGCTGCAGCCCGGCAGCCACGGCACCACCTTTGGCGGGAACCCGCTTGCCGCCCGTGCCGCCATGGCGGTCCTGGACGTGATCCAGGCCGATCAACTGGTCGCGCATGCCGCCGATCTCGGCAGGCAGCTGCTCGCGGGATTTACCGAGAATCTTTCCGGTCTCGACGGCGTCAGGGAAATCCGCGGCAGCGGCCTGATGATCGGCATCGAACTCGACCGCCCCTGCGGTGAACTGGTGCAGACGGCACTGAATTGCGGCCTGTTGATCAATGTCACCGCAGAACGCGTGATACGACTGCTGCCGCCACTGATCACCAGCGAGAAGCAGGCGACGATGATCGTGGACAAGGTCAGTGATCTGGTCCGGGATTTCCTGGCAGGATAGCGTAATCATGAAAAGACATTTTCTCACCTTGCTGGACCTGACAACGGAGGAGCTCCGGGCCCTGATGGCTCGTGCAGCCGAACTGAAGGCAATCCACGCCTCCGGCAAGCTGCACGAGTCGCTCAGGGGCCGCGTGCTGGCCATGGTGTTCGAGAAATCGTCCACCCGGACCCGCATGTCATTCGAGGCCGGCATGGCACAGCTCGGCGGCCATGCCATCTTCCTTTCTCCGCGCGACACCCAGCTGGGACGCGGTGAACCGATCGAGGACATGGCGCGGGTGCTCTCGCGCATGGCGGATGTCATCATGATCAGGACATTCGAACATGAAAAGATCGAGCGCTTCGCCGAATACGCGCAGGTACCGGTGGTCAATGCACTCACCGACATGTACCACCCGTGCCAGCTGCTGGCCGACATCCAGACCTACTTCGAACAGCGCGGCGACATCCAGGGCAAGACCGTGGCCTGGATCGGTGACGGCAACAACATGTGCCACTCCTACATCAATGCCGCACGTCGCTTCGACTTCGAACTGCGGATTGCCGCACCCGACGGTTACCACCCGGATGCCCGGGTACTGGCAGATGCCGGAGACCATGCCGTTTTGATGGGCAACCCAACCGAGGCGGCACATGGCGCCGACCTCGTGGTGACCGATGTCTGGGCCAGCATGGGCCAGGAGGAGGAGCAGGCCAAGCGCGCCAAGGCCTTTGCCGATTATCAGGTCACAGCCGACATCATGGCGGCTGCAGACCCGGAGGCGTTGTTCATGCACTGCCTGCCGGCACACCGCGGCGAAGAGGTCGCGGCGGATGTTATCGACGGCCTGCAAAGCGTGGTCTGGGACGAAGCGGAGAACCGCCTGCATGCCCAGAAGGCCCTGCTGGAGTTCCTGCTGCTCTGATCAACAGCGCCGAGGCCAGACGTCAGCCTGTAGGAGTGCCATCCTGCGGCGCGATTGTTTGTGTGGATTATCGCGGTCAGGAGACCGCTCCTACAGCTCACTACGTTTCACGTCTCACGTTTAACGTTGCTTCTATTTTTCCGTGTCCTTCCGTGGATTCCGTGGTTATTTTCTGGTGTGCACGGCACACCCTGCGGATGCAGATTTTGTCATGGGTGGACACCCTGCGGATGCAGATTTTGTCATGGGTGGGCAGCCTGTAGGAGCGCCGACCTCCGGCGCGATTGTTTGTGTGGATTATCGCGGTCAGGGGACCGCTCCTACAGTTCACTTTTTTTACTGCCGATTGACGTCGGCCGGGCCAGCAGCAGCGAGTAATAGCGGTTGTCAGGCTGGTAATGGCGGTCCAGCGTGTAACCGGCCTCCGTCAGCATGGCCTGGAGCGACTCGTCAGAGAACTTGCGGCTGATCTCGGTCAGGATGGACTCACCATCCTGCAGGCGGATGTTGCAGTCGAGTGCATCGATCCTGACCTGATGCCGCTCCCGAGCCACCAGGTACATCTCGATCTGTTCCCTGGTAGCGTTATAGACGGCACGGTGGCTGAACCGGGCGGAATCGAAATCTGCATCGAGACCCCGGTTTAGGACCTCCAGCAGGTTGAGGTTGAATTCAGCGGTGATCCCTTCGGCATCGTTGTAGGCCGCGTGCAGTACGTCGTGCGCCTTTACCCGATCGGCCCCCATGACAAGACTATCGTCTGCCCGCATCCTGTCGCAGATCTCCACCAGGAACTGGTGCGCGCTCACTGAGTCAAAGTTGCCTATCGTCCCACCGAGAAAGAGATACAGGCAGGGACCCTGCGGCACCGGCAATTCATCCAGCCCGGCATGATAGTCGCCCAGCAGCGGACTGACCTTGAGCCAGTCATAGTCGTGCATCAGTGCATGGCCGGTGGTACGCAACACCGGCTCGCAGACGTCGAAAGGCCAGTAGGTCAGCCGGCGCCCCAGCCCTTCACAGGCATCGAGCAGGTGCCGCGTCTTGCGCGAGGTACCGCTGCCGAACTCGATAATGTGATCGGGTTTTACCTGTGAGATGATTTCCCGCGCATGCTGTTGCAGCAGCACCTCCTCGGTACGGGTCGGGTAGTACTCCTGCGTGTCACAGATCGCATCGAACAGGCGCGCACCACGCTCGTCGTAGAAATACTTCGGTGGCATGGAACGAGGGGATGCGAGCAGTCCTGAACGGGCATCCTGCTGCAGACTCGGGAGCAGACGCGAAGGCTCCACCCGCAAACACTCGATCCCGTTCAGCGGGGAGTATTGCCTTGCACCGTCTGTCATCGTCTTGTGCATGGGTCTGCGCCTGTGCTGGCCCGTTCCAGCTACGGTTGGAGAGGCAGGCCGTTTAGGCTAACATCGACTTGAAACAAATGGAAATTAGTCAACGACGTATCACCGGCCTGAGACGACTTTATGTGCAGACTCGCTGCCTACCTGGGGCCTGACATTCCCCTGAAACAGTTCCTGCTCGATCCACCGCACAGCCTGTACCGGCAGTCCTGGGAACCCAGGGAACTGAAGTATGCGAAGATCAATGCAGACGGCTACGGATTTGGCTGGTACAGCCCCGATGGCATCCCCTCGGTCTACACCAGCGTCCTGCCTATCTGGTCTGACAGCAACCTGCCGCACCTCGCACGTACGCTAAACAACCCGCTCTGGATTGCAGAGATACGCAGTGCCACGCTAGGCCACCCGGTACACCAGTACAACACGCCGCCGTTTTTCGACGACCGGTACCTGTTCGTCCACAATGGATTTATCCGCGACTTTCACCTGCAGGTGCGTCCGCTGATGAACCGGATGCTGTCACCGGGTGTAGCCAGCGACATACAGGGGAACACCGATTCGGAGTACCTGTTTGCCTGCCTGAGGCAGGTGCTGGTGGACGATCCGAAACTGTCGCTGACCGATGCCCTGCGGGGACTGTTCGACAGGCTGCCGAAGTGGGTTGGCGAACAGCCGGCCTTGCTGAACATCATGGTCACCGAGGGTGAACAGGTCTACGCAAGCCGCCACGCGATCAACCACGAATGCCCGTCGCTGTATTACACCACTGACGATGAACTGTTCCCCGGCGGCCAGGTGGTCGCATCGGAACGTTTCACCGAGGACAGTTTCTGGCAGCCCGTTCCTGAACACCACATCCTGGTACTTGACTCGCACAATCCACCCGAGTTGCTCGCGCTGTGATCGATCCAGCCCTGCTTGGTGAACTGCGCACGGCGCAGGAACTCGTTACCGGACTGGTTGAGGACATCGACGACGCCAGCTTACGTCAGCAGTACCATCTCGAGCTCAGCCCCCTGGGCTGGCATATCGGCCATTGCGCCTTTACCGAGTGCTACTGGCTGCAGGAGATCATCCAGGGTGATGACCGCTTCACCGCACCGGTAGCGGAACTGTATACGCCACCGCGGGTCCCGAAACCGGAACGCGGCGCACGGCTGCCATCGCGCGAGGCGCTGTTGCAGTGGGTCCAGGGGTTGCAGTCCATCAACCTCGAGACACTCGCAAATCCGCCGGCGGCCCTGCTCGATCACCCGCTGATGCAGGACGATTACCTGGTCCACTTCCTGATCCAGCATTACAGCCAGCATTTCGAGACCATGGTCATGGAGCTGACACAGCGCGCACTGGCAGCAGATTCGGTTGACTTTCGCGTGCAGGAACCCATTACCCCGGCTACGCTGCAACCGGACATATGCAATATAGCCGCCGGTCACTACCGAGTCGGCGGACAGCCCCCGATGGCCTATGACAATGAACTGCCGCCACAGCAGGCGGACCTCGGACCCTGCCGCATTGCACGCCAGCCGGTCACCAATGGCGAGTTCCTGGCCTTCATGGAAGACGGCGGCTACCGGAACCAGGCCCTGTGGAGCGACCCGGGCTGGCGCTGGCAGCAACAGCACAAGGTCCAGTGCCCGAATCACTGGCGCAGCGACCCGGCAGGCCACTGGTACGGAATCGGTAACCGCGGTCCTTACACACTGACGGGCGATGACGTCCTGCACGGCATTTCCCGCCTCGAGGCCGAGGCCTTTGCCACCTGGGCAGGCGGCCGTCTGCCCCATGAACACCAGTGGGAAGTTGCCTGCCGGCTGCAGCTGCTGGAGCAGACCGGCCGTGCATGGGAATGGTGCGAAAACAGATTCTATCCCTATGCGGGCTTCAAGCCCTTTCCCTATACGGAATACTCAACACCCTGGTTCGACGACAAACATTACAGCCTGCGCGGCGGCAGCCTGCACACACGCCCCGCCATCAGGCGGCCAAGTTTCAGGAATTTCTACCAGGAGCAGATGCGCCACGTCTTCGCCGGTCTGCGGCTTGTGTATTAAATTAAGGGTGATTGTGATGTAGTGTGCGAGTAACCTGTAGGAGCGCCGGCCTTCGGCGCGATTGCTTGTGTGCAGAATCGCGGTCAGGGGACTGCTCCTACACCTCAGGCCTCATATTTCACGCTCTTTTCTTTTCGTGTCTTTCCATGGATTTCGTGACTATCCCAATAGGTGCACACGGCGCACCCTACAGATGGAAATTTTATCGAACATCGGCAAACTGTAGGAGCGCCGGCCTTCGGCGCGATTGCTTGTGTGCAGAATCGCGGTCAGGGGACCGCTCCTACACCTCACATTTAACTTCCCATCAACGGTATAATCGCCCGATGTCTGCATCACATAAACAGGGGGCATCCCCGCAGCGGCTGGGCAGGGGCATGCTTATAGCGGCCTGGCTCTTGCTGCTGGGCTTGCTGACCTGGTTCTTCAACACGCAGCTGGAGCGGCAGCACAATCCCAACCGGCAGGCCATGAGCACCACTGCGGCCGATGGCACGATGGCGGTCCAACTGGAACGCAACCGCTTTGGTCATTACGTGGCCAGCGGATTCATCAACGCCCAGCCGGTGGAGTTCATGCTGGACACCGGCGCCAGCGATGTCTCCATCCCGCTGCAGGAGGCCGAGCGGCTGGGTCTGAAGAAGGGACGTAGCGTGGTCTACCAGACCGCCAACGGGGCCATCACCGCCTGGCAGACCACGGTGGACGAGATCCGGCTGGGTGAACTGCGTGTCGGACCGGTGCGCGCCAGCATCAATCCGCATGTCAGCGGCGACGGTATCCTGCTGGGCATGACCTTCCTGAAGCAACTGGACTTTAGCCAGCAAGGCAATACACTGACACTGAAGTATTCAACCGCGAACTGAAACAGACTTGGATAGTTTCCAACATCTGATAAGCCTGACCGGCGAACTCTCCGGACTGTTGTGGGGCAACCCGCTCACCCTGCTGGTCCTGCTGGGCACCGGCCTTTATCTGACGTTGCGCATGGGTCTGGTACAGGTGCGCGGGTTCCGGCATGCGCTCCACCTCATCGCCGGCCTGGGCGGGCCGGGTGCGCTGTTCTGGATGTGGGTCACCGCCGTCTTCGGCATGGCCACCAAGTTCACGGAATGCACCCTGTCACTGAAATTCCGTTCCGTGGCAGCGGACGGGGAAGTGGCCGGCGGCCCCATGTACACCCTGCTGCACGGTCTGAACATGCGCCGCACCGCGGCCGCCTTCGCCAGCTTTGCACTGATCGCCTCGTTCGGGATCGGCAACATGGTGCAGGCCAATTCCGTGATGGACGGCCTCGGTTACATATTCCCGGAACTGCACCAGTTTGCCTGGCTGATCGGTGCCGTGCTTGCCATGCTGGTGGGGCTGGTGATCCTGGGTGGTGTCAAGCGCATCGCCCGCGTAGCCAGCGCCCTGGTGCCGTTCATGGCAACCCTTTATATCGTGGCCGCGTTGCTGGTGCTGGCCAATTACGCCAGCGAGATCCCCGCAGCCTTTGCCACCATATTCAACCATGCCCTCAATCCGTGGGCCGTCGGCGGCGCGGCCGTCGGCGAGGCCATCCGCTGGGGCGTGGCACGCGGCCTGTTTTCCAACGAGGCCGGGCTGGGCTCCTCGCCCATGGCGCATGCCGCGGCGCGCACCAACGAACCGGTGCGGGAAGGCCTGGTCGCCATGATGGAGCCGTTCATCGATACCCTGGTGATCTGCACCATGACCGGACTGGTCATTGTGGTCACCGGGACCTGGCAGGAAAGCTCCGAGGCCATGATGGGGGCCGCACTCACCGCCCATGCCTTCAGCGGGACGCTGGGGACCGCCGGCGCCTGGGTCGTCGGTGGCGGCCTGACCCTGTTTGCCTATTCGACTATTATTGCCTGGTCCTATTACGGTGACCGTTCGGCCTACTTTCTGTTCGGCGAGCGCGCCGTCTTGCCCTACCGGGTTATCTATACCCTGCTTGTGGTGGTCGGGGCGGCGGTCCCGTTGAAACTGGTCTGGAATATCGCGGATATCACCAATATCCTGATGGCCCTGCCCAACCTGCTGGGCCTTATATTACTGGCCGGCCTGGTCAAGAAACTCAAAGACGATTATTTCTCGCGTCCGCATGTGAAGTCATAAACGGCTCTTTAACCGCAAAGGCGCAAAGGACGCAAAGTCAATTAAATACAAACCAAGATCAGCGCAATTTCTGCATTTGATCTAATGTTAGAGAGTCAGATGTATAACTCAATTATAATTCTTTGCGTCCTTTGCGCCTTTGCGGTGAATAATTAATGAGGAACCGAGCATGTCTGAAACCACCACAGCTTCCGGCTTGCGTTATGAAGACATCGAGACCGGCACAGGTGAAACCGCCACTGGTGCAGGCCAGACGGTGATTGTGCATTACACCGGCTGGCTGGAGGATGACACCCGGTTCGATTCCAGCAAGGACCGCAATGAGCCCTTCAGCTTTCCGCTGGATTGCGGTTTTGTCATACCCGGCTGGGATGAAGGCGTAAAGGGCATGCAGGTCGGCGGCATCCGCCGCCTCGTTATCCCGCCGGAACTGGGTTATGGTGCCCGGGGTGCGGGTGGTGTCATCCCACCCAATGCCACGCTGGTCTTCGAAATCGAACTGCTGGAGATCTCTACCTGAATGCTGCTCGAGGTCCTCGATGAAGCGCTGCTGCACAGCGTGCGCCAAGCCTTGTCAGAAGACATCGGCGGCGGCGATATCACCGCCGCCCTGATCCCGTCAGACGAGCAGGCCAGCGCAACCGTGATCTGTCGAGAATCGGCCATACTCTGCGGCATGGCCTGGTTCAACGCCGTATTTGCGGAACTCGACACCGATATCATCATCAGCTGGTCGGCCAGGGACGGCGATGCCATCCAGGCCAACCAGACACTCTGCACGCTCAGCGGCCCGGCCGCACCCATCCTCACCGGCGAACGCACCGCACTCAATTTCCTGCAAACACTGTCCGGCACGGCCACCCGGGCGCGCCGCTACGCGGATGCCGTGGAGGGACTGCCCGTCGGGATACTCGATACCCGCAAGACCATCCCTGGTCTGCGCCAGGCACAGAAATACGCCGTACGCACCGGCGGCTGTCAAAACCACCGCATGGGCCTGTACGACGGCATCCTGATAAAGGAAAACCACATCGCCACGGCCGGCTCGATCCACGCCGCCGTGAAAGCCGCAATGCACGCCGAACTGGATATCCCGGTGGAGGTCGAGGTGGAAAACGATGATCAGGTCAGGGAGGCGGTGCAGGCCGGCGCGGATATTCTGCTACTGGACAACTTCTCGCCCGAGGCACTGGCCGGCGCGGTGAAACTCGTGCACGGGCTCGCAAAACTGGAGGCCTCTGGCGGCATCACCCTGGACAACATCCGCGAGATCGCCGCAACGGGTGTGGATTTCATCTCCATCGGCGACCTGACCAAGGACCTGAAGGCTATTGATTTATCGATGAGATTTTCCGCCTGACCGGCTGACCCAGGCGCCTGCTTCAGACACCCTGAAAGAAGGCAGCGGGTCCGGGCTGCGAGTTCAGAATTCACCCGAACTGTCGATAACTACTGGTAGACAGCAAATTTTCCAGCTCTACCACGGGTTATCAGGCGGTCACCATGAAACAGTATCAAAATCGGGGATTCACCCTCGCCGAACTCCTCATCACGCTGGGTATCGTCGCCATCGTATTATCCATGGCCGTACCCTCTGTCAGCTCGGTCATCAAGGACAACCGGCTGGCGACCACGCTGAATCAAGTGGTCACAGACATCCATGTCGCACGCAGTGAGGCCGCCAAACGCGGGGTGCGGGTCATCTTGTGTCGCAGCGGGAATCCCAATGCGGCGACACCGAGCTGCGGCGGGGCAGAAAAGACCTGGACAAGCGGCTACCTCATGTTTGCCGATGATGGCAATTACGCCAATAACACATACGATGCCGGCACAGACACCCTGCTGCGCATCGGACAACCCGTGACCTCGGGCGTTCATTTGCGCACCAACGGAACGTGGAACAACAACCTTGAGTTTAATTACCACGGCAGCACGAATGAGGGTGGCTCCACCGCGATGATGTCAATCTGCGACGAGCGGGGCAAAGAGGTGGGCCGCCAGATCAGGGTGGGGCCGAACGGGATCTCGAAGACGTTCTACGGCAATATTTCCACCTGCATCCCGTAGGCAGGCGGAAACCTGTAGAAACACGGTAGTCCAGACGATAACTGTCTCCTGCTCGTCATCACTACCACTCAGATATATATCTCGATCCCTGTTTAATGCTGGATCAAGCGGCTGATCAGCCGCCCATGCGTTTATACAAGGCCATCGCATCCGCCCGACCGGGAAATACGGCATCACTGTCGAGTAGTCGCTTCAGCTCCTTGTATGCCTCGTCCCTGCGGCCGGCCTTCTCCAGTGCCACGATCATGTGATAGCGGATCTCCGCAATGTGCGGCGCCTTGACTGTTGCCTCCTGCAGCAGGACAAGGCCGCGCCGCGTCTGTCCATGATGGATCAGCAGCCAACCCAGTGTGTCGATCACCTCCGGCCGCTGGGGCTGCAACTCGTAGGCCCGCTCGGCATACTTCACACCCTCGGGACTACCGGCCTCATGGTACAGCCAGGCGACGTTATTCATGGCCAGCCAGTTAGCCGGGTCCGCTTCCAGCACCCGCAAATATTCCTGTGTCGCTTCCCGGTACTTCCCGGCACGTATCTGTTCCGATGCCAAGAGGCTGCGTACGGCCACATCCCCGGGTTGCTCCTCCAGCCATTGCCGCAGCGCCTCAGTGGCCGCACCGGGTTTTCCCGCCTGCATGCGGGACTGGAACAACTTCCTGGCCAGGTGGCTGCTGCTCTCCCGGTTATAAGCCAGGGCATAGGCATCTGCTGCCGCTGCCGCCTCGTTACGCGCTGCATGAACATCCCCTTTCAGCTCGTCGGCATAGGCCGCATCGGGATGGACCTGGCGCAATGCCTCGGCGACCTCGAATGCGGCCGGGTAGTCCTTTTCAAGGATGTACAGCTTGCCCAGTGACAGCTGGGCGGCGGCGTAGTCCGGTTGCAGCTTGATGGCTTGATTAAGGCTGCCACGGGCGGCATCCCGCTGATCCAGTTTCAGTTGCAGCCTTGCCAACAGATAGTGTGACTCGGGTGCCCCGCTTGCCACCTCAACCAGGGTCCGCAAGGCCGCCAGTGCACCCTTTTCGTCGCCGGACTCCAGCCGGGTAAGTGCCAGCGCCTTCACAACCGCAGGGTTTCTCGGGTGGATGGCTGCTATACCCCCTGCCACCTCCAGCGCCAGCATCGTTTCGCCCTCACGTCGATAGTGTTCCACCAGCATCAGGGCCGGCGAGATGTCATCAGGGTGATGCTGACGGGCCTGCTTGATCCAGTTCAGTGCTGCCTGTTTGTGACCTCCGCGTTCCTCAATGCCCGCCAGTGCCAGCAGCGCCTTCTGATTGCCTTTATCCTGTGACAATACCTTCTTGTAGTAACTTTCCGCAGCGGCTGTATCGCCCGACAGCAGCGCCAGTCGGGCGAGATTTAAATAGGCCGGCAGAAAATCCGGCTTGATAGCGAGCGCACTTTCAAAGGCGGCCTTCGCCGCCTCCCGCTCTCCCCTGCCAAGCAGGGTGGCCCCCTTGAGGTTGTGGGGGACGGGGCTGTCCGGCATTTTCTCCCGCAAGGCCTCGGTAGCGGTGAAGGCCTTGTCGAAGTCCCTGTTCTGGAGATGAGTCAGCACAAGCAGCACGTCCGCTTGCAGCACACCCTGGTCGAGGTTTATCTCACTCTGCAGTGCGCCGACCGCCTGCTCGATATCCCCCTGCGCCAGATGGCCTATGGCCAGCTGGGTGTGTATACCCGCGAGATCCGGCGCGATGGCAACGGCGCGCTCCATATATTCGATGCCTTTGGCCGCATCCCTGTTTCTCAAGTAGGCGCTGCCAAGCAGTGCCAGGTATTGGGCATCCTCGCCGGCCGCATCCGCACCCGGTGCCAGCACTTCGATTGCCTTGTCGGGCGCATTGAGTTTCAGCATCGTTGCGGCCAGCAGCTTGGACGCCTCTGTATTACCCGGTACCTGCTTCAGATACACATGTAGATGGCTCTCTGCCTGGTTAAGGTGTCCCTGCTGGTACGCGATGCTGCCGGCCAGCAGATGACCGGGCGCATAACCCGGTGCAAGTTTGAGCGCCAGCTGGATCGATTCATCCGCCTCGGCTATCAGCTGTTGCTGGGACAGGACTGTCGCCTTGAGAAAATGCGCCGGATACAGTTGCGGGTTTTTCTCCAGCAGGGTATTGGTCCGGGCCAGCGCCTTGTCCCGTTCGCCGAGGTTGATCAGCACCGTGACCTCTCCCAGCCGGGCCAGTACATTGTCCGGCGCGGTCACAAGCGCCTTCTCGAACGCCGCCAATGCCTCGTGGTAATTACCGCCGGTGCGCAGCAGTTCCCCCTTCAGCACCCAGGCATCGCTGTCGTCGGGCGCAACGGCAAGTGACCGGTCGACAAACTCGCTGGCTGCCGCACGGTCTGCATCCTGAAATGCCAGCCGCGCCTTGCCCAGCAGGGCCTCGGCCGTATCCGGCTGGAGTTCCAGTGCCCGGGAGAATTTCTCGTCGGCCATACTGGACATGCCCTTGGACAAATAGGCCGACCCCTGCAGCAACAGGATATCGATCCGCAACGGCTGTGGATCATCCGCCTCGATGTGTATCCCCTGCAGCAAATCATCAGTGTGCCCCGTCATCAGCCAGGCACGCCCGAGGGGTTCGAGCACCTCGGCACGGGGCACGCCCATGTCACGCGCCCTGGAGAGCTCCTTCAACGCCGAGTCACCCTCCCCCAGTTCCAGATAGGTCTTGCCAAGCAACAGGCGCGCCCGCGAATTTTCCGGGTCCTCCAGCAGGGCATTCTTCAGTTCGATGACCGCGGTCTTGTAATTGGCCAGGCGGTAATACTCCTCCGCACTGGCCAGATAGGCCTGTGAGTCCTTGGCCTGTGCCATGATGGGCGAGAGCATGAACAGGATGATTGCGATCAAACACCGGCTGTACTTCCCGGGTGCGGGCATGGATGGCCTCCTTGTCATGGGTGATGGCACTATTACGAAAGCAGGCATGCCGTGAATACCTGCCAGACCGACATTATCAGGATCTGTGTACATCACTCTACCGTCAACCCACGCCCGCGTCGATGCAGTGGCCACCTTGTACTTAGGCAGGCAGGCCAGGTTCGAGCCGGGAATCGGGACACCACGCGCTGACCCCGTAATATGCAATACACGGAAGTGGCGCACCGGAGCGAAAAGCTCGACCGGCGTGCCTGTGGCTGGAAGATATACCCCATATTCTGTCAGTTTATTTTACAGACGGGACACTGCGGCTGGGTATCATCCTGAACATATTTTATCTTTTTGATTATTTTAAATATTTTTGAAATCCACGTAACCAGTACTCCCTCGGGCCAGCATGATTTGTAAGTAACTGGCCGTTGCGATCCCCTTTTCCGCTTCTCCGGCCATGAAGCCTGTCAGAATATTTTACTACTGCATCCCAAAACCCGTCCTGATCAGGCGCCAATCAAATGATTTTAATATGAAATTTTATATTGGCATGAAGAATGCTTTTTGTTTTGATAAACAATAAAGACACAAATCAGCGGTGGCCGTGGTCACCATCGAATTTTTTTGAAATCGCACCACCGGAACACGCGGTTGTGAGACCAAACAGGAGAAAGTACCCATGAAATCAAGGAATCTAATCAGCGCCCTGATGATTGCCGGGGGTCTGGTCGCTGCCAGCAATGTCATGGCCGACGCCGTTATCTTCAGCAACGACGGGTCCGTCATACTGGGGGTTCACGACGAGGGGCATTTGAACGTCTCTGATCCCTTTGGCACGACCTCAACGGTGAACGCGGGTGGTGTCGTCGGTTTGGCCTACCAGTTTCCAACCGGGGGCTACCAGGACGCCACCGCGCCGGGCTGCTTGTGCGAAGGCTGGGGTGTCTCGGTGACCGACACCAGCACGGCGACCAGCCACTCGGGCTGGGGCAACGTGGCTGATGGTGGAACATCAAACCTCACCCTGGACAGCTTCAATACCGATGCCGCGGCGGGCTCGGGCAGCTTCGCCACCTCATCCGTGTTCCTGACCTCGCTGCCGGGCCTGAACGTGACCCAGGCCTATTCACCGGCCGATACCGCCGGCAATGTGCTGTTCAAGGACGTCGTCACCATCACCAACGACACCGGTGCAACCCTGGACGACCTTCGCTTCGTACGCGTGATGGACTGGGACGTTCCACCGACTGAATTTTCCGAGTTCGTGACGATTCAGGGCACCGCTACCACCACGTTCCTGGAGCGCTCACATGACAACGGTTTTGACAGCTCGGATCCGCTGCTCGAGGGCGGTCCCCTGGATGGGGCCACCGCCGACGTGGACTTTGTCGATGACGGCCCGGCCGATCACGGTGCCTACTTCCGCTTCAACTTCGGCAGCCTCGCCGACGGTGAGTCATTCAGCTTCACCACCTTCTACGGTGCGGCCGGATCCGAGGCCGCGGCCCTGGCGGCCATCGGCGCCGAGAGCATCGAACTGTTCTCCCTGGGCCAGAGTAACGGGGACCCCAGCGGCGGCACACCCGCGACCTTTATCTTCGGGTTCGCGGGGGTTGGCGGCACGCCGGTCATCCCAGAAGACCCTCCCACAGTCCCGGAACCGAGCATGATCCTGCTCATGGGCCTTGGCCTGGCCGGCTTCGGTGCTGCGAGGATTCGCCGGCGCCGCACATCCTGACCGGCAGACACTACCCCGGCGCTGGAAGAACGATCACCGCGCTACCTTGATAAAGCCCCCTTTCAGTGCTACTGAAAGGGGGCTTTTTGTTATCCTCTCCCCCCTGTTAGCCGACACGAGCCACCGATTATGCTGGACAAGACTCTCACTGCCTGTTTGATCGCACTCTTGTGGGCATGTTCCCAGGGGGCGGTCGCGATCCCGCTGGTCGAACGCCTCCCCACGCAGCAGCAGCCACTCCCCGACCCCGAAGCCCGGCACTACCAGCAGGGCATCGACGCGCTCAAACGCGGCGACCTGGCCAGCGCCGGGGCCGCCTTCGAGCAGAGCCTGGGCATCAACCCGGATTTTGTGCAATCCCGACTGGGGCTGATCGAGATCGCCTTCCAGCGCGGTGACCTCGATGCGGCCGGTCAGCAACTGGAAGCCCTGATCCTGAAAGCACCCGACAACTCCTATGTCCAGTCATCGTGGGGGCGCTATCTCTACCTGAAGCGGCGTTACCCGGAAGCGGAGGCCGCGCTCGACAAGGCGATCTCGCTGGATCCGTCAGTGGCGGCCGCGTACATCGACCTGGGCGAACTCTATTTGCTGGCACTGGACCAGCCCGCCAGGGCCGAGGTCGTCTTTCGGTCCGCCCTGGTGCTCGACAACAGCCGGGGCGGGACGCATTTCGGGCTTGGGCGCGCGCTGCGCAGGCAGGGCCGGCTCGACGAGGCCGAGTCGGCCTTTCTCGAGGCCGCGCGCCTGGGCCCCTCCACCCCGCTGCCGCACCAGGCGCTGGGTGGGCTGAATGTGCTGCGCGGCCGACACGACGCGGCCCTAAAGAACTACACCCGCGCAATCGAGATCCAGCCGGATTTCCTCGCCGCCTACTTGAGTCGCGGGGATGTCTACGCGTCCCTGGGCAAGGAACAAAAGGCACTGGCGGACTACGCCAGCGTCAGTCAACGGTCCGCCAGCAACAGCCTGGCCCTGGTCAAGGCCGGCATGTTGCACCAGTCGGCCGGTCGCATCCCGGACGCCGAGCAGGCCTACCTGCGGGCCATCGAACGCAACCCGCAGGAAGCCATCGCATACAACAACCTCGCCTGGATGGCGGCCGAACGCAAGGCCAGGCTGGATGACGCCCTGGACTGGGCCAACCGCGCTGTCGCGCTTGAACCCGGTGCGGCGACCTACCAGGACACGCTGGCCTGGGTCCAGCGCGCACGTGGCAACCTGAGCAAGGCGGAAGCGGTACTGGAAAAGGTCCGCCACAGCGATGCCGCCACACCGGGCATGCTCTATCACCTCGGGATCATCTACCAGGAACAGGGCAAGGCCCGTGAGGCACGCGAGGCATTCAAGTCGGTGCTGGCACAGGATGAACGCTTCGCGCGCAGGAATGACATCAAGCAGCGTCTCGGTCAACTGGCGGATCAATAATCCGCGCGCCCCCACGGATGCAGTCATCCTGACTAAACACCTACCGGTCAGCGCCAGCCACACAACATTACGCACCAGACAAGTCGAGCTCGTTCGATCTTGCATGGCAACGGCTGGAGACACCCGTCACGCCACAGGTATTCAGGGGCGGTGGAACAGTACAGACCGGAACTGGAAGCGTTCGAGCCACAGGAATGAGTGGATTATTTCCGGAGCAGTGAGTGTAAATTGGTGCCGGAGAGAGGAATTGAACCTCCGACCTACTGATTACGAATCAGTTGCTCTACCGACTGAGCTACTCCGGCATGGGGCGAGTGAGTATAAAAGGGGGAAACCATTTAAGCAAAGTACACCGATTGTCGTGCAGCCGGTTCAGTGCGTGTCCGTGGCATTGCGCAGACGAATGATGATATCGACGCCTTCGCTCACCGTACCTTCCGGCAAATCAGGCAGCGACTCGATGGTCAGCTGAGTTGCCTCGATATCCCTCAACTCGCCGGTGTCGGCATTGTAGAAGTGGTGGTGGTTGCTGGTATTGGGGTCATAAAACACCCGGGTGGGGTCCACGATGACCTCGCGCACCAGGCCCTTGCTCGCGAACAGGCCGAGTGTGTTGTAGACCGTCGCCTTGGAAACGCGGTCCGCGTCGTCATTCACGTATTGCATGACCTGGTCGGCCGACAGGTGCTGGTTACGGCTGAACAGGACGCGGGCAATCAGCAGGCGCTGCTGGGTGGGCAGAATCCCGTAGTCTTTCAGCCGGATGGCCACGTCCTGAGTGCTAAGCATTTGTATGGAGCGATGTTTTTCCACTTAGAGCAAGTATAATCCGGGCACGTCCGCGACGTCTACGCCAGACCGATCAGGATATATTTTATCTTACCGGTCAATCAGATAAGGCATGGTATCGGTAAAACCCGGGCGTCCCAGCAAGCGGTCAGCCAGCAGCCGGGCCGAGGCCGGCGCCATCACCACGCCGTTGCGGAAATGCCCCGAATTGATGAACAGGCCGCGGATGGCCGGGTGCTCATCGATATAGGGCACCCCGTCCGGCGAGCCCGGCCGCAGACCGGCCCAGTGCCTGACGACCGCGTACCCGGACAGGGCCGGCAACAGTTCGGTCGCCCTCTGCACCAGCAATGCGCGCGCCTCCGGCGTTGTGGTGTTGTCATAGCCGGTGTACTCGAGCGTACTCCCGCACAGGATGAGGCCGTCACGGCGCGGGATGAGGTAATGGCCCTGGTACAGTACGATATGATTCAGCAGGCCGGGGGGCGCCTCGAACTGGATCATCTGGCCGCGTACCGGCGTGACCGCGAGTTCCACCCCGGTTGCCTGCCATAGCGGCGCACTCCAGGCCCCGCCGGCAATCACCACCCGATCGGCGAAAAACTCGCCCTGCGCGCTACTGACACCCTGCACCGCACCGGCCTCCTCGATAATCCCGGTGACCTCGGTGTGCTCGTGAAGGGTGACACCCTGCCCCTGCAGATCCAGGTACACGGCCCGGCACAGCAGTGGATTACGTATCTGCGCGACATCCGGCAGCAGGATCGCCGCAGCCGGGCCGGCGGCCAGACCGGGTTCCTGTCGATGGATCTGCGGCGCTTCGAGATGCTGCAGGCGGCACGGGTATTTATCGGCCCACGCCTCGATCCCGGCGTCAGGACCCACACCCAGCAGCAGCATCCCGGACTGGAGCCATTCCACGTCAATCCCGGTGGCCTCCTGCAATTCCCTGGCGAGCAGCGGGTAGTGCCGCTGGCTCCAGGCCACCAGCTCGGAGACCGCATCGGGGTACTGCCACGGCACCAGGGGCGAGAGTATGCCGCCACCGGCCCAGGAGGACTCCCGGCAGGTGGCCCCGCGCTCCAGCAGGGTGACCTCGAACCCGGCCTTGCGCAGGGTACGGGCCGTCAGCAAACCCACCAGGCCGCCGCCCACCACAATACAGTCACTCATGCTGCGTTTCGACGTCATAGCTGTGGGCCATCGTGAGGGCCGGGCTTGTAACCGGGGAAGACGGAATGAGGCGCCGAAAAAGTGTTAACTACCACACATTTTTCCAAGCAAAAACTTCATTCGATCAGACAGATACCGATAAAATCGTGGTGGAGCAGACCGCCCATCGGTTAAACTCAGCCACTTATCTTATAGCGGATGACACGGACGAGCGAGGTTTGTAAAACATTATTATGAGATTGGAAAACGGTATGACCATGATCGAGCTGTTGATCACTATCGTAGTAGTCACCATCCTGCTGGCGCTCGGTGTACCCAGTTTCCAGGAATTCGTCAAGAACAACCGGGTCACCACGCAGACCAATGACTTTGTCACGGCCATCCAGCTGGCACGCAGCGAGGCCATCAAGCGCGGAACTTTTACCACCATCTGCGCCAGCACCGATCAGGCGACCTGTGATGTCACCGACGGCGACTGGACGTCCGGCTGGATCGTGTTTTCGGACCTGAACCGGGACGGTGTTCCGGATGTAGGAGCCGCTGCCCCGCTATGCGAGGAAACGGAAGACTGTATGTTACGTACCACCGGAGGCCTGACAAAGGTGGCTTTGGACGGGGTCGGCGTAAACGATATTCTTTTTAACCCAGACGGAACGGCCCCCGCAGTCGTTCCTTTCACCATGGTGGCCGATGACTGCAATCATGAACAGGCGCGCGGTATCACGATCACCCAGATGGGCCATATGACGGTCGCCAAACAACCCTGCCCATAAACCGGGAAACACTATTTTGAGACCAGAAAACAAACATAGTCTGAAAAATGACCAGGGCTTTACCCTGCTGGAGGTGCTGATCGCCCTGCTGGTGCTGTCCATCGGTCTGCTCGGCCTGGCGGCACTTCAGACCACCGGCCTGCGCTCCAACCAGATGGCCAGCATGCGCACCCAGGCCACACAGGTCACCTACGATATCACTGATCGCATGCGGGCGAATCCGTTGGGCACCACCGCCAGTGACTACGTTGTCGACACCGCCACTCATCCGACAGCGACCAAGGATTGTGCCGCCGTCAGTTGTACACCGGCAGAACTTGCAACCTATGACCTGGAAGACTGGAAAAATACACTAGTCTTGTTGCCGGGCGGGACGGGAGAAATCGTTGAGACGGTCGCCGACCCCCTCACTCACACCGTCACCGTTCGCTGGAATGAGGCGCGCGATCCGAGTGTTGTCGGAACCACATGCCCGCCCGCTGCTGCCACGGACCTGCGCTGCTACCGCCTGGTATTTTCGGAATGAACATGAACAGCCAAAACCAATCCCCCTGCACACCGCTGAACTGCCGCGGCTTCGGCCTGGTCGAACTCATGGTCGCCCTGGTGATCACCCTTATTCTGCTTGCCGGTATCGGGAATATATTTCTGGGCTCGAAGAAGAGCTTCAACATCCAGGATTCCCTGGGGCGCATGCAGGAGAACGGCCGCTATGCCATGGATACGCTAGTTGCCGATCTGCGCAGGTCCGGTTACTGGGGGGGAAATACCGATACCACCGTGATCGTTGGCACAACTGGCACCGATACCGATACAACGGGTGCCTGCACGGCCGATAACACGGACTGGATCAGGATGGTGAACCGCCGGATATTCGGAAAGAACAACGCCGTGGGCACCTATGCCTGCATCCCTACCATCGGCGCCAATGATTATGTCCGTGGCGATATCCTCGTGGTCCGCTATGCGGCACCCTGGAAGGTCGGCGGCATAACCACACCAGTTTTTGTAAATAACCGGTTCTACATGCGTACCTCCCTGTTCCGGGGAGCCCTCTTCCTCGGCAGCGCTGAGGCAGATGGCCTCAATGATGTCTCTGGTGCCGCGGTCAGGGAGGCTGAACTGGTTGGCCACGCCTACTACATCGGCAACTCGGCGACAAACTGCCCGACGACAGGTGTCGCGGTTCCCGCGCTCTTCAGACGGACAATGAATGATGCCGGAAACCTGGAGTCCGAGGAAATTGCCAGTGGCGTCGATCATCTCCAGCTCCAGTACGGTGTCGACGAGGAAATCACCGCCGCCAACCCCCGGGGTGATGGCACGGTGAACCAGTATTTCGATGCCGACGACATAAACGATACAGATGGCGCCGATCCTGCAAAACCCGACTGGAAACAAGTGATCGCCGCACGCATCTGGATGCTGGTCCGCTCGGAATGCCCGGAAACCGGCTACAACAACGACAACAGCTATACCATGGGTGACTTGACGGGCATTGCGGAATACACACCCGACGACGGTTTCCGACGTCAGCTCTACACCTCGACCGTACAGCTACGCAATACCAATTTCCAATTTTAACCGGCCGGAGATCCAGGCATGCAACACCCGCAGCGCACAATACGATTAAAGCAAAGCCGGCAGGATGGTGCCGCCTTGTTCATGGCGCTGATCTTCCTGTTGATCCTGACCATACTCGGGGTCTTCGGCATGAACATCTCGCGGCTGGAAAACCTGATGGCCGGTAACACCCAGTTCCAGACCACCGCCCTCAGTAATGCCGAATATGCCCTCGCCAGGGGTGTCGAGGATATGCTGGACATAGATGCCAAGGGCATTCCTTACCCCACCGGCCCCCAGTACCACCTCTTCGGAGATGTCACACCGGAAGATCTGGTGTGGGATCCACTTGAAAGTGCGGCGGTGGTGATCCCCGGCGGCGATACGGGCCGCTATATGATAGAAAATGCCGGATTCGATAATGATGAAGGGGAAGATTCCTCCTTAACCGGTGTCATCAAACCCCTGCCCGGCGCCATCGTCCAGGTCTTTCTGGTCTCCGCCCAGAGCGAGAGCTCGCGGGGCGCCAAACGCATTGTTCAATCAGTGGTCATCACTGAACCGCTCGCCCCCTGATTTCAGGAGAAGTCTCATGAAAATACTAGCCAACCAACGTCACCTGAAGGCAATTTCCGTCGCTATTGTGACGGTCAGCGCCCTGGTCTATGCCGCCGCCTTCTTCGCGCCGGATACCCAGCCAACGGTCCAGCTGGGCGAGTACGCCCTGAAAGAAAATGACCTCCTTCGTGGTGACACCAAGGCCTACCGGCCATGGTTCGAGAATTCGGCCTACACGGGTGACGTCATCGAGTACGACATCATCGGCAAGTGCCTGTCCGACCCGTGCGGCAGCGACCCGGCCGGCACTCGCAAAACGACGGCCCTTGTCGGTGAGGTCGACAATAGCGTACTCCTGGCCTATGCATCGGGTGCGGGCTATGGGACCACCGATAACTGGATGGCGCGCGCTACCTTCCTGCTCAAAGAGGATACCGTCACTGACTACTGGAAGACCCGCAATATCATCACCAACAACAGTGGCCAGGTAGATTTCCTCTGGAACAACCTGACCGCGGCCCAAAAGATTGCGCTGGATTCAATCACGCTCGCCGACCCGGACGGTGACCCGGCCACCGCCGACGCGGAAGACCCGGCTGTCGACCAGCCCGCCGAGTTCAGCCCCATCCTGAATTTCATTCGCGGTGATCGCTCCAACGAAAGAGACAAGCCCGCCGGCTTCCTGCGCCGACGCTACAGCCTCCTGGCCGACGTCACCAATGCCCCGGTCTATATCAGCCCGCCCAGTGAACTCCTCGTCGGCTTGAACGGCTTTTCCAATTTCGCCGGCAAAATGGACCCGGCCAGTGACACCCCCTGTTCCGGTTATAGCGCCAGCGGTGTAAAACAGGGCTGCCGGCCCGGCCGTGTCGCAACACCGACCAATGGCGGCACACTGGAAGTCTTCGACGAGGCTGACGGCTCCGAGGTCTATGCCTACATCCCGTCCATGGTGATCGGCAAGCTTGACCGGCTGGCGGCACGCGACAGCACCTATGAACACACCTTCTACCTCGATGGAAAACTGCTGCAAGGCTCGGCCCAGGTCGACCCCGACTTCAGTGGCTGTTCAGATGCGTCCTCGACATACACCGGCTGCAACTGGCGTACCATCCTGACCGGTGGCGGCGGCCCGGGATTTGCCGGACTGTTTGCGCTCAATGTAACCAACCCCAACTTCACCGGTGACAAGGTCCTGTTTGAGAAGACCGGTGATGATTTCGGCCATATATACGGTCAACCGCGTATTGCTCCACTGGGAACGACGGCTGCACCCGCATGGTATGTCATTACCGGGAACGGCTACGGCAGCGTTAGCGACCAGGCAAAACTGCTCCTGGTCAGCCTGGACGGTTCCAACAGCGTCACTGCGATATCCACTGAGAGCGGCACCCGCGGCCTCTCGTCGCCCGCCTTACTCAGCACCGACGGCGATCTCATACCCGATGTCGCCTTCGCCGGTGACATCAACGGCGATCTATGGATGTTCAGGATAAATGCAGATGGCTCGGGAGGGACCTCGGTTAAACTCTTCGACGGCGATGACAGCCAGCCCATTTCAAGCACCCCCTCCCTGGTGGAATACCCGCGCGACTCCGACAGCTATATGCTCCATTTCGGCACAGGCAGCATCTACAGCGAGCTCGACGCCCTGGACGACACCACCACACAGGCCGTCCTCGGACTCTGGATCAAAAAGGCCTGGATTGACGGCACGGAAAGCGTAACGGCCATCACGAAAACCGACCTGGTCCCCCAGACTGTCAAGGAAGTCAATGATCCCTTTGTGCCGGACCCTGCCTTCCCGGACGTCCTGCGTGTCATGGACAGCGCCAGCGCGGTCGACCTCAGCTCAAAGAAGGGCTGGATGATAGAATTCGCGAATTGCGGCGAACGCCTGGTGGGTGCGCCCTTTGTGCGTACCGGCCGCGTGCAGTTCGTGACCACCAATCCCACCGGCACAGTGTGCACGGGTGACGTGCAACTGGTCGGTGACAGCTGGATCATGTCGCTGGATTACATCACGGGCACGGACGCAGATACTATCGTCTATAACCTCAATGGTGATTCCGCCCTTGATGATCTCGACAAGGTTGGTGGCCAGGCACCCGTCGGACTGCACCTGGGCGAGGGCAATATCTCACAACCGACGCTCGCCCGCCTCACCAGCGGCATCGACAAGATGTTCATCAATGGCCTGATCCTGCAGATCCCGCTACTTGCCAAGCCCGGGCCCCTGCTCAGCGGCCATATCGATGTACAGACAGACAGCCCGAACAACGGCGAGACCGCCACCAACGCGGTCGACAAGCACAGCGAGGGCTACAACATCGAGACCCATGATGCCCTGGGGCGCGGCATCGACGGCCATGTGCACGAATACGACACCATTCATGGCGTTGACTATGTCGACCTGTTCGAACTCGAACCGCGGCGCGGCCTGGCCAACCTGGCGGCGTCCACGCCCAGTGTAGACCCCGTTGCGGGCGCTTGCAGTACTGCGGAGAATGAGAAAGCTATCCTGGTTGACGGACGCTGCATCGAGGCCGTGGAAGGCGAATTGAACCGCGCCTACGACAGCTACACCCCGGTCGATCCCACTGTAGACGTGACCACCGGCGCCCTGTCATGCCCCACCAGCGTCGAGGTCCTGGACGAGGATACCGGCCTGGTCATCGGCTGCCGCGAGATACCGGTCTCCGAGGTCAATGACCTTACCAGTGGATTGCCGAGATAGGCTGTAGGGCCTGGCCGGTGGTGGAATACGAGGAGAAGGTTAGAGCGCTGATTGAAGGCGTGGACCGCGCCACGGCTGTGGCAGCCATGAGGGCGGAAGGACTGGTCTTCACCCTGGCTGACATCCTGAGTGACACCGGCGCGTGCCCCAGAGCCGGAGACGCTGGTGGTAAACTTGAACTAGCAAAAGACGATCCCATCGTCGGTGACGATGTGACCGCCATGGGTCTCAGCGATCATGCGACCCTGCGTGTCGGCTATGGACAGCGCGCCATCCTCGATGAGGGTGTGTTCGGTACGCGGGCCCAATGCGTACTCGGCCTGCATGACTACCGTGACCCGGTCTGCTACACGGACCAGGTAACCCTGGAAGCGGCCAGTTCGTCAGGCGTGGTCATGGACACCGACGGCAGTGTAACGGCGTTGACCTGCAGCACTGGCATACCCGCCACGCCGCCGGACGGCTATATCAAGGACCCGGCACTCAATCTGCATATCACCGAGATCCGCTCCGAGGAAGGCACCGGGTACCGCTGGCGTAATGGGGCCCTGACGGTCCAGCTGCTGGATGTTGGGACCTTCACGCTGCAGAACCCGGCCTGGCTACCCAAAAAAGGGAGCAAGCGCTTCGGCGGGACCTTTGCGCAGGCCTTTACAGTCGCAAAGGTTACGGGTAAGGATCTCGTCACGGCCGACAACACGACCAAGGGTGCCGATGAAAGCGGCCTGCTCTACGAGGCCACCATGTACTGGCATTACAGCGCCCTGGCGGACGGGCTGCGTACCGCAGAGCCCGCCAGCACCCCCTGTTACGGCGACCCCAACTGGAAGAGCCGAATCAGCATCGAGCTGGGCGGTCTGACGCTGGGTGAATACCAGGCCCTGACCAATCCCCTGATTGATGAATGTGAGACATGGGATGAAGAAGCGGAAGGCAGACCCTGTCCGCTCGAGGAATTCGCCGCGCTGCTGGGACTGATCGAAGCTGCCGAGGACGAGGATGAACTCGCTTCCCTGCTGCTGACCCTGGCTGACCTGCTGGACGGACACCCAGATCTGGCGAAATATGCCAAGTACCGGGAATACGCCCCGGGCCATGTCCCCGAGCACAAGCTGCTGCCCTGGGATGTCGATCCGACCGACCCCGACAGGGACAAGTCCGGCGACGATGCAATTCCGGCCAAGGTGATTTCCATCGAGACGATCGACCTGGAGACCAAGGGCCCGATAACCAAGGAAGGCACTGTCATCTGGACGGACATTCGACAGTAGTCAATAGCGTTCAATCCAGCACGGCCGGTCAATTGCCGGCCGTGCTGGTTCAATCCAAAGAAGGTAACCGGGTATGATGAATCTGAAAAGGTCGCGCGGCTTCACCCTGATCGAGCTGATGATCGTGGTCGCGATCATCGGGATCATTATGGCTTTTGGCTACCCCTCCTATCGCGACCAGGTGATAAAGTCACGTCGCGCGGAAGGGATGGGGGAGTTACTGGAACTGGCCGACAGGATGGAACGGTTTTATTCCGATCGAGGTACATACGCCGGCGCGACCCTCGGTGGTGGTGCAGGAGATATCTATCCCAGCACGTCCGAAAATGGTTATTATTCGTTAAGTTTTACAGGTGCACCGGATGCCATATCGTTTACTGTTAATTCGGCACCGACTACAAAAGGAAACCAGGACAAGGATAAGTGCGGCACCTTCACCCTGACCTCTCTGGGTGTGAAAAGTATAAGCGGCACAGTGCCTTTAGAGGAATGCTGGAAATAATGGCCGGCAGGCCCTGAAAACCGCTGTGTCCTGAAGACCCGCCGTCTTCCGTGAAGACACCACCGGCCAAAGCCGGATCGCTCGGCCGTTCGGCCGAAAATTCTCCCTTCCCCTTGGAGGGGAGATGGAATTAAGTGGGACAGCAATGACACGGAGTGCACCCTGTCCCTGCTGCGTTTGTTTAAGGCTGGCTATTGCAGCGCACGCGGCAGGGAAAAGGTCACGTTTTCGGACTTGCCTTGCGTCTCTTCCACCAGCTCGGCACCCCACTCGCGCAATTGCCCGATCACCCCGTTGACCAGCGTCTCGGGGGCCGAGGCCCCGGCCGTGATGCCGACGGTCTGCTTGTCCTCGAGCCAGTCCTTCCGGATCTGGCGCGCCTCATCGATCAGATAGGCCGGCACCCCCTGCTTGGCGGCGATCTCGCGCAGGCGATTGGAGTTGGAACTGTTGGGTGAACCCACCACCAGGACGACCTCGGAGCGTCCCGCCAACACCTTGACCGCGTCCTGGCGGTTCTGGGTGGCATAGCAGATATCATCCTTGCGCGGACCCTGGATGGCCGGGAAGCGTGCCCTGAGGGCGTCGATGACCCGCGCCGTGTCATCGACCGACAGGGTGGTCTGGGTCACGAACGCCAGGTTGTCCGGGTGCTTGACCACCAGCTGCTGCACGTCGGCAGGCGTCTCCACCAGGTAGATGCCACCGCCGCGCGAGCTGTCGTACTGCCCCATGGTCCCCTCCACTTCCGGGTGCCCCTTGTGCCCGATCAGGACACACTCCCGACCGTCTTCGGCATGACGGCTGACACCCAGGTGCACCTTGGTCACCAGGGGACAGGTCGCATCGAACACGCGCAGGCCGCGTGCGGCCGCCGCTTCGTGCACGGCGCGTGACACGCCGTGGGCGCTGAAGATAACCGTCGCGCCATCCGGCACCTCGTCGAGTTCATCGACGAACACCGTACCGCGCTCGCGCAACCCCTCGACCACATAACGGTTGTGTACCACCTCGTGGCGCACATAGATGGGGGCACCGAAGAGCTCCAGGGCGCGCTCGACGATGTCGATGGCCCGATCGACACCGGCACAGAAACCGCGGGGATTGGCGAGAAGAATTTGCATGGTAGTCGGCTTTCCAGAATCAGCCGTGATTATACGCCATCGGGCGGCACTGATTAACGGCGTTAATTAACCGCAAAGGCGCAAAGGTATAAAAAAATGATCGTACATCGTGAAGACGCAGACGGTTTCAGGTATTTAGACATAATAATATAAAAGCATTCAAGTGACCGGTTTGTCAGCGGCTTCATGAGCACGACTGCCGTCTGCTCCCGAAACTCCGTTCAACCCGGGAACAGATCTGCAAAGGTGATAGCCAACAAACAGGGAGATAACTTTGCCATAATCGAACTAACACAGGATATCAAGTAATAACCTGTATATAGCCGGCACCCGATCTAACAGGCATTGTTAACTCATAGCGAGTCTCACTCGCCTGGATGAATGACCGGAAACCTCAGAGAGCTGCCGTCCCCAGGAAACATAAAATTCTGCTGTTGCGGGATTCATGAACGGGTATCAATCGGCCACAAACGGACATAGACATATTGTAGGAGCGCCGCCCTTCGGCGCGATTGCGTAGTTCCGATTCCGGCCGATTCTGTTGAAAAACTCGGTGTCTGAGAGATGGTCATTCATACAAGCAATTCAGACAATCACCCGATAGTAATCCAGCCCCGCCTGAATAGTGGCTCCCTTGGCATCGATAACTCCTTTTACCTGCCTGGATACAATTGTCTTTTACTAAAAAGCCTACACCGACCCCTTTTCTCCCGACCCCTTTTCTATTCGTAGCCCACCTACAAGATCCCGAAGCTAGGGTGCGAGGTTATGGGCCTGTAGGTAAGCGTGTGATTCCTTGATTTGCAGGCGAGCGATCTCGGCGTCACC
>CAMYJI010000051.1 GCA_947258545.1 uncultured Ectothiorhodospiraceae bacterium | reverse complement strand
GAGGTCTCCTCCTTCGTTATAGTGCACCGTGCACTATTGGATGGTAGGTCATGCCTACCAAGCCCGAAAATCGCGGGAGGAGGCCTCAATGAGTATCAAATCGTTCGGGCTGATCCTTAACCGCCACCTCGCATCGCTACCGCTCTGCTCGTCGCCGTCAAGGGCTGCTCAACTCAAACATTAGGCGTCATCGATAAGCCCGGGAATTGACAATGAAAATGCGAACGATTCTTACGCTTGCGGTATCACATCTATTATTCCTGGGTGTTGGGTTCGCGGTTGGCATTTATGTTCTTCCAATACTTACGGCCCCACCCGCGCCCGACCAGGCAATAGTGGAACGTGCCACAAAAATGGGTGAGTTCGTAGGAACATTTTCTCGTGATCGTAAGGATAGCGATGCGTTTCACTGGGGCGAAGGTGAATTCGCAATTGATGCTGACACAGTATCTTTTTACGGCAGACTTGCTCCGGGACCGGATTACAAACTCTATCTTTCGCCGGAATATCTGGAAACGGAAGAGGAGTTCAACCGACTAAAAAACAGTATGGTACAGGTCGGAGACATAAAAACATTTGATAATTTCATCGTGTCGCTTGGCGAGGGAGTTGATCCTTCCAGGTACAAAGCTGTAATCGTATGGTGTGAGTCATTTGGGCAGTACATTACATCCGGAACGTACGAGGCGAGAAAGGAATAAGGCCTCTTAAGTCGTTCTAATAGGCCTCTTCGTGGGCGGACGCGCCAACACACGCCGCCGTTACCGAGATCGCCGGCAAGATCGATGCCGCGACTCTGCGCGCGGTGCACGCCCGGATCGAAAGCGGCTCTGCGCGTGGCAAGATTGTGCTTGAAGGGTTCTGATCAAGTGCTTAGCAAATACGGGTCAACGCCATTGGAGTGCTGACATGCCAGACAAACTGGAAGAAAATAAGAAGCATGCCATTGCCTTCTACCGAACTGCGTATTTGGGTAACCACGCCAAGGCTGTCGAATTATATGTAGGTGCTGAATATATTCAACATAATCCGCTAGTAGGGGACGGGATACAGGCGTTCATAGATTATTTCACTGAAATGGCGGCACGATACCCCAGCAAGAAGATTGATTTCGTGCGTGCCGTTGCCGAGGGAGACCTGGTCGCCCTGCACACTCATCAGACCTGGCCAGACAATGATGAATATGTAGCGATGGACTTCTTCCGATTCGACACGGAAGGAAAGATCATTGAGCATTGGGACGCCATACAAGAAGTACCAAATGAGACAACGAACGGCAATCCAATGTATTGAATTCGCGCCTAACAATGAACTGCACAGGACAAACAACACGCTGCGCGGGCTGTTTGCATTTGAACTCAGGCGTAATGTGTTTTATAGAGCCAGACACCAACCCAAAGCAGATATTTCATTTGCATACATATTGTATATTGATTGGGGAGTCGAATTAAAAATATGAAAAAAATATTTATAATATTAATCGCGTTGGTGGGTTCCGGCATCCTCTACTTGGCAATTTCGGGAAGTGAACTGCAAGAAATTAAAACTGAGATTGAAATTTCAGCGCCACCATCTAAAGTCTGGGCTATCATAACAGACATTAACAATTGGAAGAAATGGAGCCCAATTATCAAGGATTCACGTGGCACTGTGTCTGTAGGATCAGAACTCTCTATAACTATGATTGGAAAAGACGAAGGTAAGGATGGACCGAAATATAATCCAATAATAACTGAGCTCAAAGAACCAAATTATCTTAGTTGGCGTGCTCACATGCTGGCTGGATTTATTTTCACTAACTACAAGATATTCGAGCTTGAAGAAACTGGCTCAGGGACACGATTGACGCACAAAGAATTGTTCAAGGGGTTACTCGCGCCTGTTTTTTGCGGACAGATGGAGAAAGGTGTTCCTCCGATGTTAAATTCAATGAATAAAGCAATGAAGGATCTAGCTGAGAAATAATTTGACTAATAGCCATAAATTTACCCCCTTTTCACGAAAGCTGTAATTCAATTCTGTTTCGTTACCACTTGTAGTGTCGTGTGCAATAAACACATAACCATGCACACAAGTTAATTCCGGCCTAAAGGCCTTCATCGGACGCAGCGAAGTTGCACTGTTTAGTTTAAACGTTATGTAGGCGATTCATATCCACAAATTGGAGAGTCTTATGTCTGAAGTAACAAAGCAAACTGGAAGTTGTCTTTGTGGCGCTGTACGTGTTACTGCAAATAAATTCAGTAAAAAAGTCGGTGCATGCCATTGTGGTATGTGCAGAAAATGGGGTGGTGGGCCATTTATGGTGGTTGACTGTGGCACGGATGTTTCATTTGATGGAGAAGACGATATTACAGTATATAACTCGTCGGACTGGGCTGAGCGTGGCTTTTGTAAGAAATGTGGGAGCCATTTATTTTATCGATTAAAAGAAAGCAAGCAGCACATGATTCCTGCTGGACTTTTTGATGACCAGGAGTCTTTTGTTTTCGAAAGCCAGGTGTTTATTGATAAAAAGCCTTCGTTTTACAGTTTCTCGAATAAAACAACTGAAATGACAGAGGCTGAAATCTTTGAAATGTATGGCTCGTCATAAGAATGCCCGCGTAACAAACGGTTGCAGTCGGACAGCCCGAGTCTCGCCTCGCACACATTGGTCTACAGCTGGCCCTGCGTTATGTATATTTGAGGTATAGCATAAGATAAATTCAACAAAGGAGAAATACAGATGCCTCAATACGTTATCGTTTATCTGGGCGGTGATCACCCCTCCAGCCCGGAGGAAGGTAAGCAGCATTTTTCTAGATATATGGATTGGTTGTCTTCATTGGGCGACTCAGCTGTTAGTCCTGCTAATCCGCTTAAGGATACGAGTACCGTAAATCCTGATGGTACTGTAACCACCGGAGGCACAACGACAATGTCGGGCTACACTATAATTGAAGCGGATTCTATGGCGGCGGCACTGTCTATTGCAAAGGCTTGCCCTTTTCTTGAAATTGGTGGCTCACTTGAGGTGTCTGAATTAGCAAAGATGCCAAGCCAAAATTAAATATATCAATCGCATTCACCCGGACGGCTAATGCGCGACTCGTGCTTTGCTTTGCTTCAGGCGTCTGGTGATGTGAAGCGTTATGTTGCCAGCTAAATAATTTGAGAGATTATGAAAAGAATAAAAACTTATTGCTTATAATCAATTATAAGACTCTACTGATTACGCTTTTGGCAATCGCTTCTGCCTATTTGTGCCAGCAATTCAACTTTGTCGCTGATTACCCTTTAACGCTGATTCCGACTTCTTCCTAAGTCTTCGCCGTCATAAAGGAGGTCCATGAGAGCCATTGTATTTAAAGAATACGGATCACCAGATCTTCTGCAGCTCAAAGAGGTAGAAAAACCCGCACCTAAAGACGACGAAGTACTTATAAAGGTTTATGCATCATCTATCAATTCATGGGACTGGGAGTTCCAGAGCGGTACATCGTTTGTAAACCGCCTTCTATACGGGCTCCTGAAACCAAGGATAAAGAAACAGATACTTGGGGCTGACGTAGCCGGTACTGTCGAGATGGTTGGCAAATACGTAACCCGATTTCGACCAGGCGATGAGGTATTCGGGGACCTATGGGACAGCTGGGGTGGCTTTGCCGAGTATGCATGTGCGCGCGAAAGTTCCTTTGAACCGAAACCCGCCAATTCGACATTCGAGGAGGCAGCCGCAATACCACAGGCGGGGGTTTTAGCGCTCCAGGGACTTCGCAAAAACGGGCAGATTCAGCCTGGACAGAAGGTTATGGTTAATGGCGCTGGTGGCGGTGTGGGTGCATTTGCAGTACAGCTTGCCAGGCTCGCCGGGGCCGAAGTTACGGGTGTAGACACCGCACATAAGATGGACGTCGTTCGCTCGGCAGGCGCAGACCACCTTATTGATTACACGCAGGAAGATTTCACCCAGAACGGGCAGCAGTACGACCTGATTCTTGATTGTCAAGGGTTTCGGTCGATGTTCGATTACAAGCGCGCATTAAGCCCTGGTGGAACATATGCCATGGTCGGCGGCGCGATCCCGCGAATGTTCCAGGCACTCTTTCTGGGGCTATGGGGTTCAATAACCGGGAGTCAGAGATTTCGCATAGTTGCTGAGGGGCCCAACAAGGGTTTGGCGGATCTGAAGGAACTTGTCGAAGCCGGTAAGGTCGTTCCCGTTATCGACAGAACGTACAAGTTGAGTGAGGTGCCTGAAGCGTTCCGCTACTTCGGAGAAGGTCGTCACAAAGGAAAGGTTGTAATTACTATGGGAAGCTAGATGCTTTTGTCTGGCTTGTGCGGCTGATATATAAATCCTTACCGTACAGTGGAAAAAAAGGCCGGGACTAGCCCGGCCTTTATTATGCTTATGTGACAATGTCTACTGTTTGACACCAACAACGATACCGATGTCCTGAAGACCATCTGTGTCTGAACTATGAACACGCATGATCAGCAGGCTGCCATCCTCCGAGACGAAGCCTTTTAGGGTTTCTGTTGTTGTGCTGTCCGTGATGCTCAGGGTGATCTCGCCATTATCAGCAATTGAATCAACGGTGAAGACCATTTCAGTAGCAGCGTCATCGGGCAGGATGGCCTCAACCTCGGCGACATCAGTGCTGCGGGAAAAGCCACGGTCGGTCCCATCTACAGTTGCGGAAGAAGCATCGGCATTAAATACAACCGTGCCGCCACCTAAAGTAGATACCTCAGAATAACCATCCGGTGCCAGACCAACACGCAAAGGATGCAGATTATAGGTGGCACCATTCAATGAGGACGCCATGCCGGTTCCGAGCCTGACGGCCATCAGCATTTCGTTGTTAACGTTTGTTACAAAGGGTGAACCCGCAGATTCATCGTCAACGAACGCCACCACGGTACCATCGTTGTTAGTGTAGCCTTCAAGTACATCGCTCCCGTCGCCGACGAAATCGAACGTGACTTGACCAGTATCTGTCACGGTATACGGGAAGGTATCAGCAGAGAGTGCAGGCTCGGTGAATGAGTCAGGCGTTAACGTGACACCTGGTGGTGTCGTGGGTGTACGGGTAATTGCCTTTACATCGAGCGCATCGACGCCAATGGTTGCGGTACCTGTATTAAAATTAACGATCCCGACGCTACTGTCAAGCACGCCTTCAGGCACAGAACTATCTAGATTTATATTGAGTGCAACCATGCCATAGTCGCTATTCAGGCTTGATACGGTCATGCCGCTGCCTTCTTTCAAGACCAGCAACAGAAACATATCCACCTCATCGCCTGCGCGTGCATCAGGGTCTACTGCATCGTTGATACCGTCGCCATTGGTGTCCGTGGTTTCATAGCGGACCCCGGCTTCTGTGATAACCGACACATAAGTATTGCCACTGGCCACCGGGTAGAGGGTGACAATACCGGGAGGATAACGCCAGCCAAAGTTCGGACCGTCGTTTTCCGGATCATTGGCGCCGCCGATAATATCGACTGTTTCCAGGTCTTCTTCAAACGGGAAGGAACTGCTGATAATGCCGTTGGCATCGATGGTGGCAGAGAAGGTGTCACCGGCATCATCGCCAAGAGAGATCTCGTGGAAGAGATTGGTATTGCCGAAGTTGTCGACTGAATAGTTTGTGAATGCATCAATCAGGGTTGAACCGATGGTAAAATTGAGCATACCACTGCCGGCATCAGCAATCGTCAGTCCTTCACTCAACACATCCATCGCGAATGTGCCGAACAGGTTACCTGTTGTGTCCGGGTCACTGTCGTGCATGCCCAGGTCGATTTCAACTGTATGCCAGTTACCGACCACTGCCGCTGCTGCCGTTCCATCATCAGGTGTTGCTTCTATTACTGCAATCTCACTATCAACAAACTCGCCCACTTCGGCTTCCAGCTGATCCAGCATGGTGGACAGGTCCGCAGTTGCGGCCAAATCAAATTCCTCAACCCTGCCTTGTAGTGATACGACTTCGTTTATGGCGAGGTCGGCGAGGACCAGGTCTTCATCATCGACAAACTTGTCGAGTACGAACTGTGAAATCGGGTTAATATCAACTGCCTGGTCTACCACCATAGCGCTCATGGACGCACCGCTGTTTCCGGTAATGCGAACGATGATGTTGCCGGCCAGGCTGACACCAGTGGGTAGTGCGATACTGTAATCGCCAGTTAATGAAGTTACAGTCTCTGCAAGTACATCACCGACCTGGTTACCGTCATCATCGATCCGGATCAGTTGAACTGTGGCGCCGCCAACCGGCTCCAGCCCTGTGATGGCCGCATACGCAGGCGGAAATATAATGTCTACTGCAGCAACCAGAACAGACTTGTTGTTTTGAAGTTGTGCAACAATGCCCCCCGGTGCCTCGGCTGTGCCGCTTATGGTCTGGCTGCCAGCTCCACCACCTCCACCTCCACCTCCATCACTGCTGTTGCATGCGGCTAGTGTAACACTGCATGCCAGGACGAGTGGTTTGATAGTCTGTCGTAATATTTGCATAGTTATAGTCCTTTATATTATGGAGGTAGATTGAATAACGCGAGAGACGTTATAGCATTATTTTTCACATGCCAATAATACAAAAGTATTAGTTGGAAATTGTGATATCGACCGGCCCGGGTCATACTTGAGTTTACAGTTGAAGAAATATAAGAGGCTGGTAACGGAACCAGGTAATTGACGGAGATCCTGTCGTAAGGACATCGCATCTGTTAGACGCGGCGTTGACGTTGATATCAGAATACAAGTTTCAGAAATGGCACTTCGCGCTGAGTAGCGGTCGAAGTGCTGAAGAACCGCGCAGTCTTGCAGGCGGTTATTTCAGCGCCTCGTGTGCCTGTTGGTCGGCATGGTAGGAGGAGCGCACCATGGGGCCGCTGGCGACATGGGTGAAGCCCAGCTTGTAACCGATTTCACCGAGGCGGTCGAATTCGTCCGGGTGTACGTAGCGGTCCACGGGCAGGTGGTGCACGCTGGGTTGCAGGTACTGGCCCAGGGTGAGCATGTCGCAGTCATGGGCGCGCAGATCGCGCATTACCTGTTCCACTTCCCCGATGGTTTCACCGACACCCAGCATCAGGCCCGACTTGGTAGGCACTTCCGGGTGCAGGGCCTTGAAGCGCTTGAGCAGATTCAGTGACCACGCATAGTCCGATCCGGGGCGCACCTTCCGGTAAAGGCTCGGCACGGTTTCCAGATTGTGGTTGAAGACATCGGGGGGTGAGTTGATCAGGATATCCAGCGCGCGGTCCATGCGGCCGCGGAAATCCGGTACCAGCACCTCCACCTTGATGTCCGGGCTGTACTCGCGGATGGCCTCGATGCAGTGTGCAAAGTGGGCGGCGCCGCCATCGCGCAGGTCGTCGCGATCGACCGAGGTCACCACGACATAGCGTAATCCCATCTGCTGAATGGTGCGTCCCAGGTTTTCCGGCTCGTCCGCGTCCAGCGGGTCAGGGCGGCCATGCGCCACGTCGCAGAACGGGCAACGCCGTGTACAGATGTCACCCATGATCATGAAGGTGGCCGTGCCGCCGGCAAAACATTCGCCGATGTTCGGACAGGAGGCCTCTTCGCAGACCGTGTGCAGGCGGTTGTCGCGCAGCACGCCCTTGAGCTGGCTGACGGCCGGATTGGCCGGTGACTTGGCCCGGATCCAGGCCGGCTTGCGCAGCGGTCGGGTGGTGGTTTCTATCTTGACGGGGATGCGGGCGGTCTTGGCAGCGCCGCGCTGTTTCTTTTCGGGCTTGTTCATCTGTCCTGTCTGTCCAGTAAGCATTCGAGCTGATGATGGAATTCCGCGGCGACCGCCTCGAGCGGTGTGCTGATGCCCAGATCGGCCATCTGGGTGACTTGCAGGCCGGCAAAACCGCAGGGGTTGATCATGGAGAAGGGTGCCAGGTCCATGTCCACGTTCAGGCTGAGGCCATGGAATGCACAGCCCTTCCTGATACGCAGACCCAGCGCCGCGATCTTGCATTCATCCACATAGACACCGGGTGCCCTGTCACGCCGGTGGGCCGTGACGCCGTGGTTCGCCAGCAGTTCAATTACCGCCTGTTCCAGGAAGTGTACCAGTGACTGCACCCCGAGCCTGCGCCGGTTGAGATCGATCAGGGTATAGGCAAGCAGCTGGCCGGGGCCGTGGTAGGTGACCTGGCCGCCACGGTCGACCGGGATGACCGGAATGTCACCCGTGCCGAGCAGGTGTTCCTGTTTGCCATTGCGTCCCAGGGTAAACACCGGCGGGTGTTCCAGCAGCCACAATTCATCCGGCGTCGTGGCTGTGCGTGCAGCGGTGAAGGACTGCATGTCGTGCCAGACCTTCTCATAGTCCACACGGCCCAGCGCGCGTACCGTTAATGCCGGTGCGTAGTTGTCTCTTGTATCAGCGAGTGCGGACATGGGCCGGTATCAGATGGCCATGATGACGTCGTCGTGATCAACCAGGTCCTGGTAGATCGCGTCGAGTTGCGCGCGGCTGGTGGCGTGCACCACGACGGTTACGGCGATGTAATTGCCCTGGCGGCTGTCGCGGGTATAGGTGGCTCCCTCGCTCAGGTCCGGGGCATGCCGGCGCACAATCTCGACGACCGTCATGTCAAGGTTGCAGCCGGACTTGCCCATCGCCTTGATGGGGAAGTCGCAGGGAAACTTCAGCGGGCTCTCTTGTTCGTCACTCATGGTGTGCAGTACTCGGGCCCAGACGGGCAGTACGGCCATTTTAACGTGTCGGCGGGGGGTAGTATAAGGCCGTGGCCAGGGAAACCCGGCTAAATCATTAACATCACGAAGGTTATAAAGCCGTTTCTGGCGCGGCCTGGCCTACTTGTTGCGCCGGTGGTGCGGGCGCGGCGGCCGGGCGGAATCGCGTTCGGTTTCCGGTTTGTATTTCGGATTTCGAGTGTAGGGGGGCGGGTTCCTCCTGTCCTCCCTGTGATCCCGATGTCGATCGGGGTCACGGTGGGCATCGTGGATTTGCCGATGGGGTGGGTGGACCGGCACCGGTACCGGATAGACGATAGTGGGGGCCGGTGCGTCCAGGTTTTCCTGCTCCTTTGCCTTTATTGCCGCGGTTTCGGCCTGGCGTGCGGCCGTCTCGGCCTGCAGGCGTTCCGCAATGCCCCGTTCATTTTCCAGGCGGCGCTTCTGCATGCGTTCAAGCTGCTGGACCACAGAATAATAATCGTCGCCCCCGGTGTTGCCGACCACGGGCACCGGTTCGACCTCGATCTGTCGCGCCTTGATCGAGCCGCTCTCCGGCGGGGATTCACTGAAGTGGGTGACACCATCCGCGTCGACCCAGGTAAAAACCGAACCGGCATATGCCGGTGTCAGCAGCGTGGCCAGCAGGAGTGAGCCGGAAAGGACTGTGGTGTTTTGCATGGAAGTCAACCCCATTTTATTTGGACGCCGTGAAGTACGGACAAGTTCCCCTTTCCGCTTCATGTATGTGACTCAGAAATGCCGTGCCAGGGTGATCTGCACATGGTCGTCATCGCGGAAGCTGAACAGGGGATCGCCGGGGGAGGGGCTGGAAAACAGCCGTGCCTCGACCTCAACGGTCCAGTTGTCCCCGAGCCGGCGGCTGGCCTCGAGGTTATAAGACCTGGCGTTGTCTTTGCGATCGGCGATCACGCCGAACAGGGCCTCGGTGGACTGGGCGTCATTCAACGCCAGCCGCAGACCGACCATGATGTCATCCTCGAAGGGTGTCGGGGCGGTCTCCCCCCGGTCGTCGAAATGGTATTCGCCGATAAAGCCGAGATCGGCAGACGTGTCGAGGATGCCGACGGCGGTGTATTCGAAGCCGCCGACCAGGGCGCTGTAGCGGTCTGCCTGCCCGGAACGCGTCAGCCATTCCAGTTTCCACAGCCAGTCCCCCTTGGTCGCCTGCAGGTCGAGGCTGGTCTGGTCGATGGTCTCATAGAGCGGCACCAGGACGGCTTCCCCGCCAGCCGACATGTCGGGGAGCAGGCGCGGATCGCGTGCGGTCCCGGAAAAGTGCGCCAGTCCGAAATCCCAGTCACCGATGTAATGTGACCAGCGGATCGCGAAGTCCACATGCCTGTCCTCGGCACTTGAGGCATAGAGCGGATGGTCGGTATCGACACGGGGAAGGCTGCGCAGCCTGCCTTTTTTGCCGGGAAAGCTGCGTTCGCGAAAACCCGGGAGTACGAACAAGTCGACCGTGCCCCAGTCGCGTATCAGCGCGAGGTTGACCAGCGGCTGCCCCAGCTTGTCTTCCTGGTCGATGTTCTCGACCAGGTCGGTCTGGTTGATGATATCGACCAGGTGCTGTGACTCCGCCACCCCCCAGAACACCTTGCTGATGCCGATGCGCAGTTCCCAGCTGTCGCCGGCCTTTTGCCAAACCAGTTCGCGAATGTCGGCATGGCTGCGTTCGTCGTCATGCTGGTCCCAACGCAGGAAGCCCTGGACGGTGAGGCTTTGCCGTCCCGCGTCCCACTCGGTGTAGTACTCCGGCTCGGCCACCAGGGAAAGGTTGTCACCGTGCTGCTGTGCATCCCCCGGCTCGTGCAGGAACACCCGGGCCTCCGACTGGATATACCCCGACCACTCGCCGGCATGGAGCATGGCGGGTAGCGCGAGGCCTGTGAACAGCGCCAGCAGCGCGAACCCGCAGGGGGGGTGTCTGGGGCTGATCATGTCCCCAGGCATCGCCGAAAAACAGGGGCTGCTTGCCCGCAGCAGCGCCTGGGACGTATTCGGGGAAATGAGTAAATTGTCATGAATATCAATGCGTCAGGGTGGGTATTCGGCTTTCGTGAGTGGCCGGGCCGGGGCCTTGGCGGACCGGCTAAAGCCACATCATACGGCGGCCGATATGCCTTTCATAGTGCAGGGAAAACCGCTGCATCCGCGGATCCACATGATGGGGGCAGATATGGGCGTTGCAACTCACGATGAAGTGTTGAAAAAAGGCAAGTCGCGTCGCGGGCGCCGCAAGGGCGTGGCCGCACTCAAGAAGCTGCGCCGGGCAATGGCGCGACGCAAGCTGGAAGAGATGCGTGATGAAGAGATGCTGCAGGAACAGATCTACGACGTACTAGCCGACGACTGAGCCGTCGGCACCTGTCAGCCAGGTGCCTGATATACCGTAACACTCCTGCCGCCAGTCACGGCAACCTCCCGCATTCAAGCTCGTGCGCAGTGCATTTCGCGTAAACTACCTGCATGCCCGCCAAGACCCTGTTGCTGCAGTGCGATGTCACAGTAAGGGACATTCTGTGCACCGCCTTGCGTGAATATGCCCATGCCGCCTATCCGGAGGGTGGCTCCGAGTGCGCGCAGGTAGCACGCTATACCCTGTTGCAGGCCGCGGACACGATCGAGGCAGGGATCAGTGATGAAACAGGGGAGGTGCAGGTCAGCCGGCGTCTGCGCACCAACCTGAAGGCGGCACTGGAATACTGGTTTGACCGCCGCGATGAACAAACGTGTGCATCCTCCGTGCAGCAACGGACGCACTTTGCAGAACTGCTCAAGGGCAGCCCGCTGTGTGCTGCCGACCTGGAAGCCGCGCGGCTTGCCGATCGCGCGGCCGGGTGACCTTCTTTAGTTGCAGGATTAGTGCAAGCGTAATCCGACTACCTTGTCGGGTCCGCTTCGTTTGACCCGACCTACCCAAGGGAGCCTGTAGGTTGGGTGAAGGAGCGGAAGCGACGCACCCAACACCGAAATATCACGAAGGTATGGCCTGTTGGTCTATGTCCATCCTGCAGGATGATTTGTTCAGTGGCGTTGGTTAAGCGCACAGCGCCGTAACCCGACAATCACGGTGTCGGATAACACTTGCGATAACCCCGCTCGGTTTGTCTGGCTCGGCGGCCGGGTAGAGGTCGTTAGCCGTCCGGGTTAATCTTCTTTAATCTTTAATCCACTTCTCCAGGGCCGCGATGACTTTTTCCGCCTGGTCCTTGCTGGAGATGTTGAACTTGGATTTCTGCTGGTATTCACCCCCGCGTTTCTGATAGCGGCGGATGGTGAATTTGTCCGGGCCGTACTCCTCCTTGGAACGGTTCCAGTCCTGGTAGCGGAAGATGATCGTGCACCAGGCGCCCTTGGTCAGGATTTCCTTGTCCAGTTCCTTGACGGTCTCGATGCCGTCTTCCTCGTAGGTGACAGTCAGTTCTTCTGCGTTTGAGGCCATGCGCTACTCCGAATTTGAATGATGAGTGGGTGACAGCACGCCGGCCCACGACCGGTCGGTTGCGGCGGCCATCATACGGATTTATTCGTCCAGCGGAAGTGGTGTCGGGCGGCTGAATATAAATCAGTGGCTTGCAGTCAGTCTCGGGTTGATTATGTCTCTTCTGGCGGTGCCGGCGGGATTTCCTCGGGTTGACTGAAGGGGATCTCTGCCGGGGGTTCGGGCGTGGTTTCCGGAGGGCCTTGCGGGGGGATGCCGGGCGGCAACTCGGGCTGGGGTTCCTCCGGCGGCGTTCCCGGCGGAATCTCCGGGTCACCTGCATGCATTGTGCGCATCTCGTGACGGGTCATCGCGGTCACCTCCACTATGTGTCGCATTAGTCTCCTGCTTAAAGTGTAGACGCAAACGTGCTGCCTTGAGTGCCGGTGCCGCCGCAACACTGTCAGCGCATGACCAGTGCGGCGATTACGTACAACAACAGGGCCGCGACGATCACCACGGTGAAGCCGAACTGGATGGCCAGCAGTGTGGCCAGCACCGCGCTCAGTACCGAGGCGCAGCCATTGATGCCCCAGGCCCAGGGAACCAGTGCGGGCCTTTCCGCGGCGACCCTGGCCAGCCCGAGTGGAAACGGCATGCCCATGAAAAATGCCAGGGGTGCAATCAGTGCAATCGCCACCAGGATGCGAATGACCACCGGCAAGTGCATCAGTGCGGCAAAGACCGGATCGAGCAGCAGTATGTAGAGCATGCCTAGTACGCTGATAGCCAGCACCGCCAGTAGGGTCACCCGGGATGTGGCGTGCGGGGTTTGCCGGTGTGCGGTCCAGGCGCTGCCGACGCCGGCGAACAGCAGAAACGCGGTCAGCACAATGGCGACGGCGTACAGCGGGTGATGCAGGAACAGGATGAATTTTTGAATAAACGCGATCTCGATAAACAGGAAGGCCAGCCCGATGGCGAAAAAGTAGAGCACCACCCGGGAGGGCCGGGACGTGCTTGCCTGCTCGCCCCGGCCGTCGCGCAGGGCCAGCAGCGGCAGCACGATTAAAACGCCGCTCAGCACCAGCGCCTGCAGCAGGGTGGCCACCAGCACCAGGTAACCGGCCTCCAGTAACGGCAGCCCGCCCTGGCCACGCAGGGCAAGTATCTCCGGCAGCGCATCCCACTTGAAGAAATGAAAGAAATACGGGCGGTCATCCGTGGTCGGCCTGATGTCGAACTTGTAGCGCTGCATGAACGCCGCATCCTGTGCGCCGGTCAGTGCGGCCGCGGCCCGGTAAAAGTAGGGTTGGGCAAAGACATTGATCCGATTGGCCGCGTCTGCCGGCATGCCGGGGTACCAGGCCGTGTCGAAGGCCCGTTTCCGGCAGAAGGCCTGCAGCCGGGCGATCTCTTCCGCGCCGAAGACACCGTTCTTTATCAGCAGGGTGCTGGTCTGCCAGCCACGGATCAGCGCCAGCCGGTCACCGGGTGCCGCGCTGCCGGATGCCTGCAGGGCACGCACCGCGGTGGCAATGAGTTTCAGCGTGTCGCGCGGCGGCAGCTTGATCCAGCGGCTGATGGCCAGGTAACCGCCGGGCGCTACGCGTGCCAGGTAGTCCTGCAGCGCCTCGACCGTGTACAGGTAGCTTTCGTTGAGCGCATGCAGGCCGCTGCTGGAGGCGCCGAAGGCATCCAGCAGGGCGATCTGCACCAGGTCGTAGGATTCCCGGCTGTGCCGGACAAAACCACGCGCCTCGCCGCGATGGATGCGGACGGCGGGATGGTCGTAGAGGTGCCCGGCCCAGGCAGCATGGTCCTGCCTGACCAGTTCAATGAGCTGCGGGTTGAGTTCCACGGCATCGATCCGCTGCACCCCGTGGTTGAGTGCCTGCTGGACATCCGCGCCGGCGCCAGCACCCAGTACCAGTACCCGCTGCGGTTCGGCCAGGTAATAGGGCAGGGCGGAAGTCAGGTCATCCAGATACGCCAGCGCCTCCCCCTGTGGATTGTGGTTGATGGCCGTCATGCCGCCGGCATCGGTGAAGACACCGAGTTGCGCGGGCAGGGACGTGTCTGAATGCAGGCTCAGTCCGGGGGCATGGCGCAACGGCACCCGCGGGCTTTCCAGCACGCTGACCAGTCCCAGCGGACTGGAACGCTGCTCGATGATCCGGGTGCCGTCGATGCGCAGGGTCTGGCTCATGGCCTTGTAGGGCGATGGCTGCGGTGCCAGCCATTCAGCCGGCAGGGCGAGCAGCAGCAAGGCGGCAAGCAAGGTAGTGGCCTGCCAGCGGGCGTGCGGGCCCTGCAGTTCGCGGGCCGCGACCAGGCTGGCTAGCAGGCCGAGCACCCCGAGCAGTTTCAACGCCGTATCCGGGAAGAATACGAACAGCAGCAGGACAATGCCGAGGCTGCCCAGCCCCGCGCCCAACAGGTCGGCGGCATAGACGCGCGCGATCGCCTGCCGGTAACGGGTGAGTGCCAGCGCAATCGCGTTGGCCGCGAACAGGAACGGCAGGGCCAGCAGCAGGTAGATCGCGAGCAGGTACAGGGGCTGGTGCCAGTCCCAGAGGATCTCCTCCGCGTTGAGTGGGATCTGCTGTGCCGCCAGGTAGCAGGCCACGGCGGACAGGCCGAACAGGGCCAGGTTGATGCGGTAGGCCACGGGAAAGTGCGCCAGTAGCCAGGGCCGCGCCAGCGCGATGAAGGTCCCGCTGGCACCATAGCCCAGCAGCGCCAGGCTGATGATCATGTAGGCGAAATGATGCCACTGGATGATCGAGAACAGACGCATCAGCAGGATCTCGTAGGCCAGTGCAGCGGCCGAAACCAGGCTGACGGAGACCAGTGGCGGACGGTCCAGTGTCCGGGACGATGCCATCTCGGGGCTGTTAATGCGTTCCGGTCAACGGCACGAACAGTACCGGCAGGATCTGGCGGGTGACGACCTCGCCCTGGTTGTCCTTCTCGACCAGGACGAGTTGCTGGACCATGAAGCGGCTGCCGACCGGGACGATCATGCGTCCGCCATTCTTCAACTGCTTGATCAGGGGTGGCGGGATATGGCTGGCCGCGGCGGTGACGACGATGGCGTCGAAGGGGGCCTGTTCCTCCCAGCCATAGTAGCCGTCGCCGATACGCACCGTGATGTTTTCGTAGCCCAGCGCTTCCAGGTCGCGGCGCGCCCGCTTACCAAGCGCCTCGATGATCTCGATGGTGTACACCTGCTCGACGAGTTCAGCGAGGATCGCGGCCTGGTAACCGGAGCCGGTGCCGACCTCGAGTACCCTGCTGGTCGCTGTCACCTTCAGCAGGTCGGTCATGATGGCCACGATGTAGGGTTGCGAAATGGTCTGGCCATGGCCGATCGGCAGGGGCCGGTTTTCATAGGCCGCATTCCGGTGGGACTCGGGCACCAGGGCATGGCGCGGCACCGTGGCCATGGCCTGCATGACGCGCGGGTCGAGCACTTCCTTGTCCAGCTGCAGGCTGGTCATGCGCACGTCGGCCTCGATCTCCCTGATCATGTCCTCGCGGGCAGCCGCAAAGGGGTCATCGGCGTGGGCCGCGGCCCCTGCGCAGAGGCAGGCCGCACACATAAGGGCGTTGATAAAGCGGGCCGTGTTGCTCATGACAGTGCGTGACGATATACCGAATCGGATTGCCTGCTATTAAGCATAGTGCATCGGCTGGCCGTCTTCCCGCGTTGCGGGTTTTGTCCAACCCGATGGTTACAGGTCGGGTCAGGCGTGCGGCACTGTAATCCGACAAGGGTGGCGTCGGATTACGCTGCCGCTAATCCGACCTGCGAATTCTTCATTTGCAGCTGAGAACGATTTATGCGGGACAGCAGAGTGTTGCACTGGCTATAGTTAGCATTGTTCACCTGTCCTTCAGTCAACCACTGGGGCGCCATGGAACCGCCACAACGACCGGTCCTGATCTACGCAGCTGAAAACCCGCTGCGTGCCTGGCAGGCGCGCTACTGGCAGCGGCTGACCGGGAATGCCGTCGACTACCTGGCCTGCCGGGACCTTGGGGATCAGTACCCGGACATTTCTCCTGAGGAATGTCGCCGGACTCTGCAGTTGCTGACACCGCAGGGGCGACGCTACACGGGTGCCGAGGCGGCCGCACGGGTACTGTCCCATGGCGGGCGGCACATGGCCCGGCGTTGTCAGCATTACCTGCCGGGCTATGCCCGGCTCGCCGAACGCTTGCATGCCCTGGCCGGGCGCCACCCTGGTGTGGCGTACTGGTTTGTCCGGCTGCTGTGGGGGCGGGAGCGCTATCCGGCACAATACCAGCGGGTCAGCTGGTTGTTCCTGCGCCTGCTGGCACTGGTTTACCTGGCCGCGTTTGCCTCGTTCGGCCTGCAGGCGGAGGGCCTGGTGGGCAGCCAGGGCATCCTGCCTTTGCAGCAGGACCTACAGGCCCTCAGCGAGCAGTACGGCGGGCGCGGCTACTGGTTGTACCCGAGCGTGTTCTGGCTGAATGCCGGCAACACGGCCCTGCAGTTCGTCAGCCTGGCCGGGGTCGGCGCCTCGCTGCTGCTGTTCGGCAACATCCTTACCCGGCTGATGCTGCCGTTGCTGTTTGTGCTCTACCTGTCGGTGGTGCTTGCCGGCCAGGTGTTCTTCAATTTTCAGTGGGATTTCATGCTGCTGGAGGCCGGTTTCCTGGCCATCTTCCTGCCCTGGGGCTCGCCGCTGGTGATCTGGCTGTTTCACTGGCTGCTGTTCCGGGTGCGTTTCCTGTCCGGCATCTCCAAGCTGCTCAGTGGTGACCCGGCCTGGGCCAACTTCACGGCCCTCGACTACTACTTCGAGACCCAGCCGCTGCCGCATGTCGGGGGCTGGATGGCACATCAGCTGCCGGAGTGGATACTGCGCGGCGGGGTGGGCTGGGTGTTCTTCGTGGAACTGCTGGTGCCGTTCCTGGTGTTTCTGCCGCGGCGCCCGCGCCAGTTCGCAGCCTGGGTCACCATCCTGACCCAGATCCTCATTATGCTGACCAGCAACCACAACTTTTTCAACCTGCTCACCATCGTGGTGTGCCTGTTGCTGTTCGATGACCGCGCCCTGCGCTGGCTCCGACCGCCAAGGGGCGGATTCGGCCTTGGCCGGCCTGTCGTCGCAGGCGACGGCCCCGGACGTATCGCGACGGCCTGTGCCGGGCTGCTGGCGGTGCTGATCGTGTCGTCGACCCTCACCATGATGTGGTCCACGCTGAGCAAGCAGCCGCTGCCGGCCTTCAATGAGGTGGTGGTGCGCGGCCTGGTGCAGTGGCACGTGGTCAACAACTACCACGTGTTCCCGGTGATGACCACGCAGCGCCCTGAACTCATTATCGAGGGATCAAACGACGGGGTGAGCTGGCAGGCCTACGGGTTCCGTTACAAGCCGGGTGAGCTGACGCGGCGGCCGGTATTCAATATACCGCACCAGCCGCGCCTCGACTGGCAGATGTGGTTCGCGGCCCTCACGACCCCGTATACACGGGTGTCCTACTGGGTCCATGATTTTATCCAGCGCCTGCTGGAGGGTTCTCAGGATGTGCTGGGGCTGCTGAAACACAACCCGTTCCCCGCGCAACCACCGCGCTACGTGCGCGCACGCCTGGAGCTTTACCGCTTCACGACCCCGGCGCAGAAAAAGGAGACCGGGCAGTGGTGGACCCGAGAGCCGATCGGCATCTATTTGCGAGAGGCTGGCCTGGGCCATGAACAAGTGCCGCGGGAGGCAGGACGACATACAGGGCAAGGCTGCGAAGCAGCCTTGTACATTAAGTGTCGCGAGAGGCAGGAGCCCGAAGCGACCGCCGGGAGCGGCCAGCAAAGCAATCTCTGGACAGTACGATCAATCAGTTACAGATTGCTTCGTCCCGCTACGGCCAGCGGCCTCGCGGTCCTCGCAATGACGAATTGATCAGACCTTTCTTAGCCTGTTTTATACATTTAGATTTTTTTAATTCGGACAGCAGTGGTTCTGACGCCATTTATCAATTTGATTTCTTGGGCTGCTGTATGAACCGCTGTACCCGCACCTGCGTGCCGGGGTGTGACGACAGGTATTTACTGACGACAGTATCACCGCTGTCGCCGGCGATACGGGTGAGGATGCTGGCGAAGGCTGCCGTCGGGACGCCATTATCAACGAGATAATGCCAGGCATAGTCATCGGCTTCGGTTTCGAATTTCTGTGAATAGCTGGAGTGAATCAACACCGTCGGCAGAGCCACCAGCAGGGACGAACTCGAGACCACGTCGCCGGTTATTGCGGCGATGATAAGGGCCACGGCCGAGCTTTGCATTGCCATGCGGATTGAATGCCGATGCTCGAGATGGCCTATTTCATGCGCCAGGATGGAAACCAGTTCATCGTCGTTCTCGCTTGCCGTTACTAACTCGTCTGTCATCACGATGATGCCGGAGGGAAGTGCAAGGGCGTTGGCGCCGATAGTGTTGCCGGCGCGAAACAGCAGCTGGTAGTCCCGCTCCCCGGGCAAGGTGGTAATCATTTGTGCAAAACGACTGCTAAGGCGTGTCTGTATTGCCGGCTCCAGGGCGGTCGGCGAGAGCAGTGTTTTATCCAGAATATCGAGGGTGCCTTTGCCTAGGCTGCGGTCGACGCTCTGCGGCAGGGCGTGTGCCGAACGCTCGGCCAGCCAGGGCAACCCGTATGTTATGGTCATCGTGCTGGCGGCAATTGTGACCACGACGGCGACGAGGACAAACAGCCAGTGGTTCTCCAGGGCGTGCAGCCAGCCGCCGTGGTTTTTCGTCTGTTTTCTCAGGATGCGATCGATGGCGTCATTGTCCCTGATCTCGCATTTACCGCCGTCCGGCAGGCCTATCAGGCGCGGTGTGTCGCCGATGCGCGTACTGATATCCAGGTCTTCGAGCTTGTAGTTTGCAGTCTGTGCTGCACCTGTCAGGGTGACAAGTCCGTGGCTCCCAAACGACAAACGCACCTCCGTTGCTCCGGAAGTGCGTCCGTCGTAGTAGCGGGCGCTGACATCGGTGCGGCCCTCCGGGGTGGATGCCGGGTCCATCAGAGTCCGAGGTCTACGTCAAAGACCTCCGCCATCTCCTCACCGGTGGCTTTCACCCGTTCCTGTTCGCCGGCGATGATGCCGTCCAGGTTGTCCTCGGTCTGCAGCGCCAGGTTCTCCAGGCGATACCGGGCAATACGGATTTTCGCCCAGGGGATCAACAGGCCAACTGACAGTAGAATGGCGACGAAGTTGCTCAGGTAAATCCAGAACATCCTGCCAACTTTCAGGTTGCTGCTGAAACGCTGCTGTGTGGTATAGGCATGGTTAAAGACCGTGTTCAGGGTCGCGGTATGAATATAGGTCCCAATTAATATGTACACCGGGAAAATAACCAGGAACGGCAACAGCATCATCAGGGCCAGCTGCGGGCTCAGGGGCGGCATTTCCTCGGTGGGAAGCTGGTCCGCGCTCTGTGCCTCGGGGACCAGGGCCGGCAGGACCACTGCCACCAGCAGCCCCAGCAACAGGAGAGCGCCAAAGGCCTTGATATAGATGAGATAGAAGTGTTTTGCCCGGGCATCAAAGTCGAAACCTGTGGTGCCGAAGCCGCTGTTGTTGACGATGAAATCGCGATAGCGGTAGGCAAAGTAGGGATAGGCGAGCCCGAGGGTCAGGAGTACCAGCAACGGAATGCCGATAAACACCTTGGCAGCTTCGCCGTAATTCGAATTGAAATCAAATCGAATATTGCGAAAGGCGGAGTTGCGGGCATTGAAAGTCATGGATCGCATGATAAGCCAGGGCAGGCCGCCAATGAATGCCAGGATGAAGACCGGTTCAGACAAGGGGACAAACCAGACCGTGATCGTGTAGATGGCGAACACGCCCACTGCAAGCAGGCGACCCTTGAGGATCGCGACAGGGTCGGCCAGGTACTCAAAAGTAGAACCATCCAGTTCCGTATTGCTGTAGAAGTAGCGTTTGTTGCGGACCTTGGCCCATGCCGAGTAAATGCCAAGGGTAAGAATGCTCAGCACAACGTTGACGATCCAGATCCTGAAGTATTCGCCTGACTTCCCGTGGAATTTGAAGGGCAGTGTTTGCGGCGACGGGTTCATTGTGGTTTCCATGTGCAATCTCCGTCTGCTGGTCCGGTTGAAACGCGACACATACTGCAGGGAGCCACGCTATACGTATATCTCAGGGTCTATCGGCGTCGTGGATTGGAACTTGAGGTAAGAGACAGGCTGCATACAGCAGAACCTGTATTGCAAATTCGGGGAGAATTGCGGGGGCAAAGGCAATCAAGTTGCGTGGCCGCGGTGGAGAGGTAATACGCGCAGTCGGGCCGATGAGTGCCGCTACCACGACCATTGCCATTAGCGGGAATCCGGATGGATGCCCGATAGTAAAGGGGCTGAATTGATTCAAAAAAATCTGTCCCCTTTTAATGGTTATTCGGCACGCTGAATCTCTGCTTCATAAATAAAGCCATCCCTTTCGGCCGGGTCATGATCGTTATCAACCCCACCATCGGCGATATAGAACGACATCGTTCCCGGGTTGGACGAAGAGGCGCCGATGCTGATGCCTTGCGGTTTCCTGGGTCGGGGCGTGAAGCCTTCGATGTTGAACTTCTGAATAAATAAACCGGAGGTCGCGTATTCGTAGAGGGTCCGATCCGGAGCCGACATGACAAATACATGGCCGCTCACGGGATCATAGGTGATGCCCTCGGGATCGTCGGGAATCCCGGCCGATGTCCCGGCCGTGGCAGGCAGGTCAAGCACATCCCGCAAGACGAAACCCTCGCTGTATTCGTACACCAGTATATTGATATCCACGCCGCCGATCACATAAATGCGCCCACTGTCGGGGTCGCAGGTGATTCCCTCGGGATCGTTACTATAAGGTCGTGTCGAGACGGCATCGACGGCCGTAAAACTGCGGCCGTCGTAGGCGTAGCGATAAACCCGATCGGTATCGTCGTTGGAAACGTAGAAATGGTCATCCCCGGCACAGAATGCGATGCCGGTCGGTTCCCGGTTCAATGCCGGCTCGTTGCCGGTTCGCTGGGTGAGGTCCCACTGATCAAACAGCATGTCGACCGTAGGCGAGGTCTCGAACAGGTTGGCCTGAACGATGTCGAAGGCAGCAGGTACTTCGTTGATTTCCGAATCGGCGATAAACAGCCGCTGCGTAGGGGCGTGATAGACCAGCCCGGCCGGGTCGATGGCGGGGACGGTCAGCGGTGTATCGGTCGTCGTATCGAAACCGGTGGCGACGAAATTGACCTGTGTGATTGCCGCGACCTGGATGTTCTCGCTGAGCGTGATGAGCAGTTCATCGAATGCGCTGAGTTCGCCATCGTCGGCGTTTATGCGCAACCGGTAGGTGCCGGGATCCGGCGGTGTGAATGTCGCGGTGGTGGTGACGGCGCTGGGATCGCCGAAGGTGACCGTGCCGCTACCGGTTCCGCCGACATGTGTCCATACCGTGTTCAGGATACCGGCGGGCAGTCCGTCGTCGCTGACAGCGGCATCCACAACGACGGTGTCGCTGGGGATGACCAGGGTTGCGTCGGGTCCGGCGTCGACTTCAGGTGCCAGATTGCCTGTCCCGCCGCCGTACTCGATATGAAGTCGGGGTGCGGCAATCGCCGACCCGTTATACGATTCCGCCACGCGCGTACCAGTACCGGTGATGACGAACGCCAGAGAATTACCCGCCGCCCAGCCCGGGCGGTCGACGATTTCCTGAACGATCGTGGTTATGTCCGGTGTGCGCTGTGCCGGACCGGCGTCTCCCGCCCTGGACCAGGGGCCGGGTGCCCAGCCGACATTGGCGTCGGTCGTGGGGCGCCCGGAGATGTCGTATTGAATCTTGCGGAACTTGGCGGCATTGTCATTTGCCTCGCCTTCTATGAGCAGCGTGGTTGCCACGGAGTCGGTTTCGTCGACGGTGAACTGGATGTATGCGTTCATTACGGTCGAGCCCGGCGGTATATTGATGCGGTTGAAGCGGACCCCGACAGTCTGGTCATTGCGCTTTTCGCGTATCAGCTCGAGATCGCTACTGGTCAGCGAAACCCTGCCGTTGGGGCGTTCTTCCGCGTCATCCGTGCTCGAGTTCACTGGGATATCGAGTGTCGTCGCTGACGTCGAAACGGCAAAGCCGAGCGCGGCTACAAGTGTGATACAGAAAACGGGTATTCTCATCATCACATGGCTCCTCGGGAAGCGCCTGATATATTGTGGAGAGCTATCAGCTACAGTTATTTTTTTCTCGATAATGATGACCGTAGTAAGTATAGAGAGTATCTGGATATTGACAATCTCCATTTTCCCTGTACCCGTTCAGGCCCATATCGGCATCTCCGGGAAAATCGAGGCAGTCACCGCCCAGATCCTGGCTGACCCGCAGACAGTGGAACTCTACCTGCTACGCGGCGATCTGCATCGTATTAACGGGCACTGGTCTGAAGCCATTTCAGATTTTAACAAGGTGCGGCAACTTGATCCCGACAATGCTGCAGCCGAACTTGGTATGGGAAGAACCTGACTTGACCAGGGCCAGTACAAGCGAGCGATCAAACATCTGGATCGCGCGCTTGCCCAACAGCCCGATAACGTACGCGGTCTGGTTACACGGGCAAAAGCCTTTCGCCTGATCGGCGAACCGCTGGTTGCCGCCGCGGATTACAACCGTGCCATTAGTACCTTTAACGATCCCGATAAACCGCTCCGGGAATATTACTTCGAATGTGCGCGCGCCTTTGAAGTGGCCGGAGCAAAGTATATTGCTGCACCCGTGCAGGCACTGGATGACGGGATAAGCGGGCTGGGTAATATCCGGGTCCTGGAAGACTACGCCATTGAGCTCGAACGCAAACGCAGGAATTACGATGCCGCACTGCTGCGCCTGGACCGCATTATCGATCGGTCAGCTCGAAAGGAGTCCCTGCTGACCCGGTGTGGCGAGATTCTGCTGGAGGCCGGTCAGCTTGCGGAGGCCGAGGTTGACTTCGCCGCTGCACGCAAGGCGATTGATGAGCTGCCGCCACGTCGTCGCCACACCCCTGCGATGCGTCAAATGCGTGCAGCTATTGATAACCGAATACATTCTCTGAGGCCGCATGATGACAGGGAATAATGTCATGCGATGCCTGATGGCGCTGGTGTACCTGTTGTTGCTGGGGCCGCTCTCACCGGCAAGCCGACACGCATCTGGGTGCTCGGTGATTCCGGTACCGCCAATGCCAATGCGCAGGCCGTGGCCAATGCCTACACCACCTTTACCGGCAGCACCCACACCGACCTGTGGATGATGCTGGGCGATAACGCCTATAACAGCGGCACTGACAGCGAATACCAGGCCGCTGTCTTCGAGACCTACCCGGATATGCTGCGCAAATCCGTGCTCTGGCCAACGCTGGGCAACCATGATGGTATTTCGGCGGACTCCACCACCCAGTCGTGGCCCTATTACGACATTTTCACTTTACCGAAGACCGGCGAGGCCGGTGGTCTGTCTTCCGGCACCGAGGCCTACTATTCCTTTGATTACGGCAATATCCATTCTATCTGTCTGGATTCCCATGAATCAGACCGTTCCCCTGACGGGGCCATGCTGACCTGGGCGGCCGCTGATATTGCGGCGACCACGCAGGAATGGGTCATTGCCTTCTGGCATCACCCGCCTTATTCCAGAGGCAGTCACAATTCCGATACCGAGTCGCAGCTGATTGAGATGCGCCAGAACGCACTGCCGATCCTGGAAGCGGCCGGTGTGGATCTGGTGTTGTCCGGTCACAGTCATTCCTATGAACGATCCTATTTGCTGGACGGCCACTACGGCACCTCTGATACGCTCACCACTGCCATGAAGATTGACGCTGGCAATGGTCGGGAAGGCGAGGGTAGTGCTTACAAGGCGGTTTATGATGAAGCCAACCCTTTTCAGGGTGCCGTCTATATCACGGCCGGCAGTTCCGGCAAGATCAGCGGCGGTCTTCTGGATCACCCCGTAATGATCCATGCATCCCTCAATTTCCTCGGATCACGGGTGCTTGATATTGTCGGCAACCGCCTGGATGCAACCTTTGTCAGGAGTGATGGCAGCACTCCGGATTCCTTCACCATCCTCAAGAACCCGGACAACTGTCCGTTGATCGCCAATCCGGGCCAGGCGGATGCTGACGGCGATGGTACCGGGGATGCCTGTGATCTCGATGATGATAACGATGGTCTCAGTGATGTGCCTGAAGGCACCATCGGCACTGATCCCTTGCTCGCCGATACTGATGGAGACAACCTGAGTGACTTTGATGAAGTGAACTACGATGGTGATCCCGCGTCATAAAACCCGATTACCGACATCAACCCGCTGTCCACAGACACCGATGGCGATGGCATCCAGGATGATATTGATCTTTCGCCACACAGTGATGGCGACGTCGCTCCGTTAGGTTCGCCGGATGGCACAGTGAATGCCGGGGATTTCCTGGTGATGCAACGCATTGTGCTTGGCCACGAAACAGCAACAGCTGTCGAGCTGGAGTACGGTGATCTTTATCCGATTGGTGCGCCGGACGGACTAATCGATATGTCAGACCTGCTATTGATGCGTCCATTACGGGGCTGGTGAACTAAAGACCAAGGAACATCGGACAGAGCAGGTTTTCTGATGACCAGCAATGGTTAATCGTGGTCTGTCCCCGATTACCCCCTCAAAAACCGTAAAGCCTCGGCAGCAGCCAGGAAAGCGTCAGCCACATGATGATTGTCAGCGGTATGCCGACACGCAGAAAATCGCTGAACACATATCCACCCGAGGTCATTACCAGCATATTGGTCTTGTAGGCGATCGGCGTGGCATAGCTCATATTGGCGCCGAACAGCACCGCCAGTACGAATGGCTCTGCCGGCAGGCCCAGCTGCTGTGCCATGCTGATCGCGATAGGCGTGCCGATAACCGCGGCAGCATTATTGGAAACGATATTGGTCAATATCGCCATGAGCAGCATAAGGGCGCTCAGGACGATGGCCGGAGGTGCCCCGAGGCTCCCGGCGACGAAGACCTGGGCCACGTATTCGGCCGCCCCGGTCTGGAGCAGGGCATTACCCAGTGCGAGACTCACCACCACGATCATGATGACCGGCGTGCTCAGGGCCCGCGTCGCGTCATCCCAGCTCAGGCAGCGCGTTGCCAGCATGGCAAGTACCCCGGCCACCGCGCTGATGGCGATCGGCAGGATGCCGAAGGCGGCCAGGCACACAATGGCCGTCATGATGACCAATGCCGTGGTTGCGCGGGTGGTATGCGGCAGATCGGCGGTTGCATCCAGTACCAGGAGCTGACTGTTGCGTTTCAGATCCGCGATCTGGTTGCGCGCACCCTGCACCAGCAACACATCGCCGGTGTTCAGGGTGACATCGCCGATGTTTGCATACAGGGTCTCCTTGACCCAGCCTGCGCGATGCAAGGCGAGAATCACGAGACCATAGCGGTCGGCAAAGCGTGCCCTGCGCAGGGTGGAACCCTCCAGGAACGAACCCTGCACCACCACTACCTCGGCCAGCTGCTGATCCCCCGCGCTCAGGGGATGCTCCTCGTCGACACGGGTCCCGCCTGTGTAGAGTGTTGCACCCAGGAGTGTTTCAAACTCCTTCAGGCGATCCGGGGTATCCTGTACGGTCAAGCGGTCCCCCGCCTGCAGTACGGCATCCGGCAAAGGGACGAGTGACGTATGTTCGCCCCTCTGGATACGTGCCACCTTGAGCTGATTATCGGTTTTCTTGATGGCCTCGCTCAGCGTCTTGCCAGTGGCAAAGGCCTTATCGGTGATATAGAGCTGGGCCTGGAATATGCGCGGGGAGGTGTCGCTCAGCAGCGGCTTGCGTTCGGGCAACAACAACGGGGCGACAAGCCACAGGTAGATCAGTCCCAGCACGCCGGCGAATGCCGCTGGCAACATGAAATCAAACATCCCGAATCGCTCGAGGCCCATGTCGGCCGCGACCGACACCACCAGCAGATTGGTCGAAGTACCGATCGTGGTGCTCATTCCGCCGACCAGCGTCGCGAATCCCATCGGCATCAGCACCCCGGAGGCACGGGTTTTGGTGCGCAGGGACACACTGATCAGTATCGGCAGCAACAACACTACGATCGGGGTGTTGTTGACAAAGGCACTGAGCACGGCACCGATGATCAGGGTGACAATCAGCGACAGCCCGGGGCTGTGGGCCCAGAGGCGCGCCAGCAGGCGGCCGACCGGCTCCAGCGCGCCGGTACGCACCATCCCCTGGCCGGCGATCATCAGCGCGCAGACGGCAATCAAGGCCTCATGGCCAAATCCGTGAAACAGGGACACCGCTTCCATGTGTCCCCCCTCGTGTTGATAGGGAAACAGTGTGAAGCCGACGGTCATGATCACCAGTACGATGAGGCTCGACGTCTCGAGCGGTATCCGTTCCCGGGTGAACAGGAAAAGCACCACAAGCGTCAAGACCATCACCGCAATCGCATGCGGTTCAGGAAGCGGAGGCAGGGCCATACAGGGATGGTAGGTGAAAATGGCTGCCAGAAACAGAAAAAGCGGACAGATATATTTTCCTGAAATAAATCTGTCCGCTTATGATTCTCTTGTAGTATCAATAGCCGTTACTTTGTTCAAGAAACATAAAGATTATTAAGCTATGCGTATCCTGCTGCTGTCCGCCTATGACGCGCACAGTCACCGGCGCTGGCGCGAGGGCCTGGTGAAGGCATTCCCCGACTGGGACTGGACCGTGCTCACACTACCGCCGCGGCATTTCAACTGGCGCATCCGCGGTAACAGTCTCAGTTGGGCGTTTACCGAGCGCGCACGACTCGAGCGGCCCTATGACCTGTTGATCGCCACCTCCATGGTGGACCTGGCGACCCTGAAGGGGCTGGTGCCGGTGCTGGCGGGCGTGCCAACCCTGGTGTATTGCCACGAGAACCAGTTTGCCTACCCGGTTGGGCGCGAGCAGGCGATGCGCCTCGAGCCCCGGATGGTCAACCTCTATTCCGTGCTGGCCGCAGACCGGGTGGTGTTCAATTCCGCCCACAACCGCGACTCGTTTCTTGCCGGGGTGCAGGCCCTGCTGGACAAAATGCCGGATGCAGTGCCGCCGGGCATTACCGGGCGTATCCGCTCGCGCAGCCGCATTCTGCCGGTGCCGCTGGAGGCGGACTGGTTTTCCGGGCAACCGCGCGGTACCACGGACGATGTGCCTTTCACGATTGTCTGGAACCACCGCTGGGAATACGACAAGGCCCCGGAGCGCCTGTGCCACGCGCTGCTGCAGTTGCGGACGGCGGGTGTTAACTTCAGGGTGCACGTCGTCGGTCAGCAATTCCGCGAGCAGCCACCGGTGTTCACCGAGATGCAGCAGGAACTCGCGGGCTACATCGGAGAATGGGGCAGGGTGCGGGATGCAAAGGACTATCGTGCGCTGCTCCAACAGTCACACGTGGTGCTGTCCACGGCCCTGCACGAGTTTCAGGGGCTGGCGGTACTGGAGGCCGTGGCCTCGGGCTGCATTCCGCTGGTGCCCGACCGGCTGGCCTACCCGGAATGGTTCGGCCCTGAATACCGCTACCCCTCGTCGCCCGCTGAACCAGAGCGGGAAAGCGGGCACATCGCCCGGCGTCTTGCGCAGTTCGCACAGGTGTATGACCGGGCTGCGCTGCCAGCGGCGCCGGACGTCTCCGGTCTGTCCTGGTCACGCCTTATACCGGCCTATGCGGCCGAGATCGGGTGCCTGGACCGTGATCAGTAGCCGTGACGCCAGCCGGGCCCGAAACTGCGGTAACGCCCGTAGCCGGGCCCGTAATCGTAGTCATACCCATGGCGGGGCCGCAGGCTCCGGTTAAAGTCACTGCGTTGCTCGACCACCTGCTGGTGCCAGTCGCTGCGTGCCCGGTTCCATTGGCGGCGCGCCTCCGCGTCGGGATTGTTCCACCAGCGGCGGGCGCTGCGATAGCGTTTCATGGCATCCTTGCGCGCCTCGATTTGCGCCTTCCTCAGGTTGCGCATACGGTCCATGCGCCCGCTCCTGCGGGTAACACGGCGGGTTGCAGGCTGCTCGGTTGAAGTTTCCGCCTCGGTGGTTGTGGCCTGCTCGCTTGCAGGTTCAGCCTCTGCGGTTGCGGCCTGCTCGGTTGCAGGTTCAGCCTCTGCGGGTGCGGCCTGTGCGGTTGCAGGTTCCGCCGGTGCGGGTGCGGCCTGTTCGGTTGCAGGTTCCGCCTGTACGGATGCTGACGGTGCGGTTTCCTCGGCCATTGCGTTGTAAGCCATGCCGGTCAGTGCCAGACTGATCAGTACGGCAAGCGGCAGCTGTTTTGTGTTTCCTGGTTTCATGTTGTCCTCCGAATACAGATTGCCGGAACTATGGCGGTTGTTTCCGGCCGTTGTTTTGTCTTGTACAAGTCTATGCCTTCCCGGCGATTCCAGCCTTGACACACGTCAATACGGCGACTGTCCTTACGGCCCGGCTTGCAGCGCGCGCCGCCGGGGTCTACCGTCAATTCATCAGGATGGCCAACTGAAATAGGTTAACTAACAATGACATCGGGCAGACAGGCGCACCAACACGGCAGACACTCACCCCGGCAGCCGCTGGCGCTGCTGGGCATGCGCCTGTTGTTTTCACGGCTGGGGCCCCTGCTGCCCGGCCTGTTGGGACATTGGGCCTACCGGTTGTGGTTCCGGACCCGGCGTTTCCCCGAGTCGGCCGCCGGCAAACAGGCGAACCGCCGCGCATGGCGCAGCATCCTGCAGGTGGGCGTTGTTCCGGTTGCCGTGTATGCCTGGGGGCAGGGCCCGGTGGTGTTATTCGTGCACGGCTGGTCGGGGCGCGGCAGCCAGGTCGCGGCCTTCGTCGAACCGCTGACAGGCGCGGGCTACCGGGTGGTAGCGGTGGATGCTCCCGGGCACGGCAATACCCCGGGCGACCGGACGGCCCTGTTTGAAATCGCCGATGTGTTGCAGGCGGTTGTCCAGGAGTATGGCCCCGTGAACGCGGCGGTGACCCATTACTTCGGCGGCATGGTGCTTGCCTATGCAATGCGCCATGGCATGGCGGTCGAGCGGGTGGTGATGATCAGCCCGCCGGCCGACCTGGAGTTTCTGCTCGACAATTTTGCGCAGCTGCTCGAAATGCCCGTGGCGGTGCGTGCCGTGTTGCGCCGCAAGCTGGAACAGCGCTTTGATGAAAACCTCTCGCAGCGGGTATCCACCGTGGACAACGTCAGCACACTTTCCGTTCCGGCATTGATCATTCACGACGCGGACGATGCCAGCGTGCCCTGGCAGCAGGGGCAGCGGGTCGCCGCCGCCTGGACGGGTGCCCGGTTTACCAAGACCCGGGGCCTGGGCCACGGGCGTATCCTGCGCGACCCCGAAACACTCAAAGCGGTTGTCGCGTTTATTCAAGGCTGAGACGCGGGTGTCCTGTGCTTGGACTCCATGCGCCCGCGCGGTATCCTGACGCCAACATGAAGCTTTATCTCATGCAACACGGTGAAGCAGAGGCCGCGGATGTCGACCCGGAGCGCCCCTTGAGTGAACGGGGCCGGCGCGACGTGGAGGCCATGGCCGCCTTGCTGGCGGCCTCCGGTCTGCTGGCCGTTGGCAAGGCGGAGCCGATCGAAGGGATCCGCCCCAACGATTCGGTCGAGGCCTTTATTTCGGATGCCGACGTCTGGGAGCAGGACACCCTGGTGGTTGGCCACCTGCCGTTCATGGCGCGGCTGGTGGCGCGGCTGATGCTGAGGGATCCGCAGCGGGAAGTCGTGGATTATCGACCCGGCAGCGTGGTTTGCCTGGAACGGCGTGATGCCGATGCGTGGGTGCTGGCGTGGATGATCCGTCCCGACGTGCTCGCTAGGGTTGCCGACGAGGCATGAATCCGGAGACACGCCCATGAGCCTGCGCGGTATCGTCCCCCCCGATCCTGAGACCGGTGTCTCCCAGGAGCGCTTCGCGGTGATCTTTACACCACGTCAGAACCGCAAGCGCTATCCGGCCGGCTGTGTTGAGATATTCGAAACCCGGGAGGCGGCGCTGGCCGCGGCCGATCCCGAAAACAAGCACCACGCCGCGCGCGTGGTCGGGCCCTCCAAGTCCTCGGAAGGGCAGTACCTGTATTACCTGCTGGAGTGGCTGGCCTAAACGACTGTATTGCCGGATATAACGGCGACTGACGCCCCTTCTCGGACGTTTAGCCGCGGCTTATATGAACAATGACTTAACGACAGGAACCGATCGAGGCTGTGTGAAAACTCGAAAGTATCACTAAAGGCGGATTATTCTGTATTAACTGAGTATTTCACGGCCCCACGGCACGTTCTGGGTGGAGATTTGT
>CAMYJI010000050.1 GCA_947258545.1 uncultured Ectothiorhodospiraceae bacterium | reverse complement strand
TTGCAACACTTATGCACATTTACTCAAAAACACAATATCTTTTTAATTCACGTGATAAATCATGCTTGTATAACTGCCTATCTGCTGTAAAACCAATAACAACATCTATAGCGGATGGGATTCCAGTATTAATAATTTTGACTATCTCTGTATCCCTTTATTTTACGATTATTCCAACGGATGCTTTTAATTTTCATGATGACTTTCACACCTATCTTGTATATCCGTTTAGAATGCTTCAGTCGGGCAGCGCAATCGGCAGGCCTATTGATCTACTTGGAGTAGGTACACTTGGTAGTCTGTCATTTCTACAAGCGTTTGTTCTCTCATGGTTTCCCGTAAGCTATATTAATATTCTCGAACCAGCATTATTTTATGCCCTCTGTGGATTATTAATAAATGATATAGGAAGAAAAATGGGTTACCCATGGATACCCAGAGTAATCGTTCTCTTGGCATTCACAATTATTAACCCACAGTATGTAAATATTTCACCGCTTTATTCTACAAGCTTGATGGCACTAGGCATGGTCTACTCGACAATTCTGTATATTGACTCTTACGACAAAGATCAAAATAAAATAGGTCTTTTGACTATAACTCCAGTGATATTGTTTGCAGCTGCACTACCATCCCTGAAGCTTACATTACTGCTATTTTCAGGGTTATATGTGACGTTATTTGTGCTGCTTGTCTATCTGTTTGATCCAAACAAAAAAAATATCATTTTTTCAACACTAGCATCATTCATTGCTTTTTCTGCCTTCTTGTTACCATGGGTATGGTTTTCACTGCAGGACTATACAGGCCTCATATTAAGCCAGTTAAACAAATTATCGGGCTTTGAGACTAACCCACTTAAGAGCATTGGTGATATTCAGGGCCCGATGTCATTATTCTCGGACAAAAAGTTGTTTTGGGGAGGTAATTATAATAGTTATGGCTTTGTTATTTTTTCTTCATTTCTCACTGCTTTATTTGCTTCATACTATATCTTAAGAAATAAGAACGATCAGAACGCATACTTTATTGTTTCTGTCATGATTGCTCTTTCTGCATTAGTTAGTTGTCTTGTGTTTTTTTTCATAGTCCGCTCTGATTTGGCAATCCGCTATTCGATACCAGTTATATTAGCTGCATTACCAACATCATTCCTATTGCTGGGAAATTCAATAAATCATAACTCTTGCGATAGATTCGGCTTAAATATCTCGACAATTGGTATTATTGTACTGTTAAGCCATATTGTTGTGATCTTGTTGTTTGCAGATAATTTTAGAGAGAGAGCAGAAACAGCTAACAAATGGAACACATTAGTCTCATTCCCGGTATCCGAACAGTATGTTCAATATAATAAAAATGCATTGGGCGTCGAAAGATATAAGTATGTAAGAAGGATACAGAATAATATCCCGGAAGGAGAAGCATTGTTTGCGTGGATGGCAACTCCGTTCCTGCTCGATTTTACAAGAAACAATATCGTAGCCCTGGATACTCCGGGAATAAACAGGCTAGCTAAAGATGTGGCTCTAAGTGAACAAGATGGCGTTACTCTCGAGAAATATCTGCTTGCTAAAGGGATAAGCTATATAATTTGGGAATACAATAGCAGCGGTATGAGGCATCCAAAAACTCTCGAAAGAGAATTGAAAGGTGGTTATCGTTCAAAGTCTGCCAAATATAACCTCGAGCTAATTAAGGCGATTAGGAGACTTATAGAAAATAAAAAAGTAGTATTCATGGATTATAAAATTGTTGTTATTGACTTAGAGGGGTTATCTCCCGTTTAGAAGGAAATAATTATCTTTGCGTTCTCCACGCCTTTGCGGTGTGTTCTTATGCAGCGCCCTCTCGGTAACTGCGTTCAGCGTTACTCCACATCATCGGTAACTGCTCCCTGCGTTGCCTAAATGGATGTAGGCAAGGAGCGTAAGCAGGAAGCGAAATCTTTACTCTACCTTCTGATTCCCTGCACTCGTTCACCTCCGCAGTGAAACCCGCCTAGTCATCCCCGGCTGGCGGCGTACTTGTCCCAGGTCTTGAAGCGCTTGCGGACGTACTGGTGCAACGCATCATATCCGTCGAAGAACAGGTCAAATCCCTCGGTGGCTGGCTCGTCGTATTCACAGAAATCATTGGTGTATTCGCGGCAAATCTGCGGCCGGTCCGCGTAGATACTGCAATGCCCATCCGCTAACAGATGGGTGCAGGGATTGTTCACCAGCAGGTACCAGCCGTCCTCGTCCTTGTAGGCCTGGACGTCCTTGTGTGACAGCTGCCACAGGAGGTGATCAAAGTCATGCATGGACCGCGGCGTCACCAGCTCCTCGGTGATATAGGTGCAGCACTTGGAGTTGGTGCAGAAACCGCACTTGTTTTCGGGGGTAATCCTGATATTGACGGGTATGTGTTTTTCCATGATGGCAGACAGGCTGATGTTCAACAGGCGTTGTGGAAAACGGCCGCTAGGTTACCACGTAACCGGTGTAGTGTCTGCCAGAGCCGGCAGGACAGCTGTCAGGCTAGAGCTTGCTGCCGGTGGAGAAATCGAAACGCTTGAAGGCCGGGGTCTCGAGCAGGCTATGACCGGCACGTGCCCGTATCTCCTTGCCGGCAATGTTGATCAATACGCGGCTATCCGGTGCATAGATACCCTTGACGGTCACCAGTGAGTTGTCGACCTCGCGTGCCTCGTCACCGGGAATGAACAGGGCCGGCACCGCCATGCTTTCCTCGTCGTTAGCGGCGCGGCAATAGACTGGCGCACAATTGCCGTGTATCAGCTGCACACCGATTTCCATACCACCCTCGGGTGTGAGACGCATGTTGCGGACCACGGACAGGGTCAAACGCCCGCCCTCTTCCACCAGGCCCAGCAAATCTCCGACACAGGCAGTGGCGGAGGTGCCGCCCTCCCGGTAAAGGCGCATGCCGTTCTCACTGCTGTTTATCATACGGGCGGATAACGGCTCGACCGGCACCGTCCTGGCGGCAAGCGGTATGTCCTGAAGGGTGCTGTCGGTCTTCGACAGGTAACCGTGAATATCCTTGAGGCCCAGCAGCATACCGATCTCGCCATCATCCGTGTTGCGTGACTCGCGCTGCTTCCGCTGGTCAACCACCTCTGGCCACAAGCGGCGCAGTATCATCGCCTCGGGGCTCTGCATGCGCACCTTGACCGGTGTCTGGTCAAACTGGTCGCGGATGGCCCGCAGCGCCTCACGGGCGTCCAGCAAATAGGGTTCGCCGGCCTGTTGCGGCAATTCCTGGGGTGTATACGCCACGGGCACAGCGCTGCAACGCAGATCCACAAAGAACATGCCATCCGGGGCGTCCGGCCAGTCACCGCCAGGCACCACGCGGCACTTGTCGGCATGCTGGATCAGGACATCATGCAGCGTCCCGACCTCGCCCTCCACCAGCCGGAACGGGTCGACGAGTGCAAGCAACAGGATTGTGTGGTAATTGGCCGAGATGGTCAGCGGCGCCTCCGTGTCATGGTTCCTTTCATCGGCCAGCTCCAGCAGACCGTAATGGCGTGCCATCCGGTAGAGCTGGTGCACTTCGGAAAACAACGACGGCGGCACGACACGGTAATAGCGATAGCCATCCAGCAGGACGTAACCCAGCTGTTCCATGGCGTGCTTGATAGCCATACCGTATATGCGTTCGGGACGGCTGACGTCAACTGATGCATAGAGGGACTTGATGACCAGCTTGTAGCCCTCTGCCATCGCCAGCAATAACTGGTTCACACCCTTCGTGGCCTGCTGCTGCTTTGATCTGGACAGGGCCAGCTGACGCAAGTGCAGCGGTTCCATGGTGACAAACAGACGCTGGGCCGTGTCCCGGTAGATGTTTAGCAAGCGGAAACGCTTTTCCGTTTCCAGTTTCTGCTGGTTCAGGGAATTCAGCGCCCCCAGCACCAGGCGCACCGTCTCGGACACGTCCATGAGCGGCAGGTTGATCAACCAGGTACGCAGATGCTTCTCGTTCCGTTCCACCGTCGGGTCGGAGAAGTCATGCTGTTCGGGTGTGGATAATTCCAGCGGGTCCATCAGTCTCATTGCCACCTGCAGGTAGTCGATAAGCCGTATGTCAATATATCGGCCAGTTGAAAAAAAGGGGACATCCTGGTTTTTGCATATTTTCACTCACCCGTAGTTTCATATTGCAATAAAACACCAGACTGTCGCACTGCGGTTCCTTTTTACGCGGGCGTCAGAGACGCCCGGCATCGCTGATCCGGTAACCCCCCCCCGGGCGCGCCTCCGCAAAGCCTTCAAGCATGTCCACAATCTCCGCCGGCGTGTCCGGGCCGGGCGCCAGGATCAGCTCCAGTCGGTAGTCACGCGTTGGCGTCAACGAGATATCACCCGCAAGCCCGGTCTCCCCGTTATTGCTGATTTGGCCCGTAAGTGCCTCGCCCTCGCTGTTCAGGACCAGCGCGACATCGCCCAGCTCCAGGCTCACCGGATCGACGATGCTGGCGTCCGTCCAGTCGACCTGGCCGCGCAGCTCCTGCGGGAATCCGTCAACCAGCTGGAAGCGCTCGGCCCGCACCCTGAACGCACCGGCTGTCTCCACCCGGAGCGGTGAGAACTGGTTGATCAGCGGGTCGGGCTGCAGTGCCATGTCGAGTTCCCGCCCAAAGACGGTGCCGCTCAGTCCCACGCCGGCATAGGCACCGCCCTTGATGAGCGGCCCGCTGAAATCAAGGTGGTATTCCAGTCGTCCCGTCAGCAAGGCCACGGGCCTGAACGACCAGCTGACGGGCCCCAGGACAATCTCCTGTATCTGAAGCCGCCCGGCCCGCCCGGAAAACAGGGTGCCGGTGACCGTCTGCAGGGCCAGGCCATCGACCTGCTGCTGCAGAAATCGGGCACCGCGCTGCGCAGGAAAATTGAGGAGCAGGAACAGCAGGTAGACAAGCAGCCCCGCTGTGAGCAGCCGCCAGGAAGTCCTCAAGGAGCGGGGGCCTGCAGGGTCAGGCGTGCTTTCACCCGCCCGTTTGTACCGCCCTCCAGGGTAATGCTTTCGACGTCCACACCGTAGCGGGTACCCAACGAGTCGAGCCAGACGACCACGGAATCAAACGCGGCACCATCCAGCCAGACACGCACCCCGCTGCTGCCCTCCGGCTCCACCCGCTTCAGTGCCGGGCCCAGGCCGGCGCTGCGCGCCGAGGCATCCGCAACTGAAAGCAGGGAACGTCCACCCAGGCCAGTGCTGGCAGTTTGCCCGCTGCCCCGTAACTGGCGCACGGTCGCCGCATTCTGCTGCATCCACTGCAAGGTTTCGTGCTGTTCTGCCACGCTGCTCCTGAGCTTGCCATGCCGGTTGTAAAACGGCTGCAACAGCAAGGCATAAACCAGCAGGATCACCAGCACACCCACGGCGGCCAACACCATCAGGCGCTCGCGTGACTCCAGTCCTGCCAGCCAGGCCTTCATGCGCCGCTCCCCTGAATCCGCAGGCGGCTCTTGACCCGCTTGCCGGATTCCGTGGTTGCCGACTGGATCTCGACAGCCAGCCCGCGTGAGGCCAGGGTCTGCTTGAGTTCATCGAGTATCTGCAGGCTGGCAACCGTCAGGTCAAGATCAAGCCGGCCCGCACGAAAACTGGCGCCGGTAATATCGACATCACTGGCCGAGCGCAGCACATCACCGGAGCGCGCCAGCAGGGTCATGAACTGCATCCCGCCACCGCTTTGCCGCTGTAACTGCTTCAACTGCTGCTGCATCTGCACGCGTGGATCGACCACTTTCCGGGTAGCGGGGAAGGTCTCCTTGAAAACCGTCTCGATCCGGGATTTCAGCTCGGTCTGCTGCTGTTTCAGGCGCACGTAATCGATCCCCTTCACGGCATGGGCCAGCACGACCCCCGCCAGCAACAGCGCCGCCGTGGCACGCCAGGGCTGCCAGAGCTTGCCCCATTCCCGCGAGCGGCTGTAGGCACCCTGCAGCAGGTCAATGGATGGCGAGGAAAGACCCCGGGCCAGCACATCCAGGGCACTGCCATTGGTGTGTTCGACCTCGACACTCGCGCCCAGTGCCTCCAGGTCCGGCAGGCTGGAGCCCGTCGGCACGGTGATGTGCACCGGCCGCATGCCACCCTCCCCCGGGGCCAGCTGACTCGCCAGCAGCAGCCCGAGATTCTCGGTGTCTACCGCAAAGCCAGTGTATGGAGCGCTGCGTACCAGGGCCACGTCACCGTCAATCAGCACGCAGACGCTGTCTTCCGGGCATGGGATGGTCAACAGATCGGGGACCAGCTGATGGACCTCGAGGCCGGCCTTCATGAAGACCTCGAGCAGGGCATTCATGCGCTGTATCGCCACGACGGCAACCGGGTATTCGCCCCCTGCCTGAGCCGGTCCCAGCGCGAAATGAAGGTCCTCGACGTCTTCCGAGAACTGCTCCTCCAGCGCATAGGGCACTGCGCGCAGCAGTTTCTGGCGATTGCGCCCCGGAATGCTGACCTGCGTCAGCACACAATCAATGCCGGGGGCCAGCGCCACAACCCGCAGGCCGGCGGCCTCTGTGGCCGCCTGCGCCGGCGTGCCGCTGCGGGCAGTCCCGGCAGGCCTGCCCTCGGTGTCCAGCATCACCCACCGACAGCTGTCGGCGTGGTTCCGGTCAACCTGTATCAACAGGGTACTACGCATTGCTTCGCCCCCACTCCGTGATATCCCCACATCCTACCAAAATTCGTTTCCAGATCAATTATTCACGATCATTGTTTGCAACGCCGCGCGGATGGGCGCGCGTACCCGGTAGACAATCCGGGTTTCGCCATCGGATCGGTTGAGCAGGCTCTCCAGCCGCGCCTGGCCCTGGCCCACCACCACGTCGGTCAGGACCCGGAAATAATCGCTCTTGACGTCGACCAGCATATCCAGCGACGGCAAACCGGAAAGCGCAGGGTGCGCCTCAAAGATATCGGCACTCGGGTAACCGTTTTCTTCGCGATCGGCCAGCAGTGTCTCAACCTTACTCTCGTCCAGGTCACTGTGCAGGGCCAGCAGCACCGCCGCTGTGGCCGTGTTCACATTAATCAGGGTGCGGCCGGGCAGCACCGTTACATACGGATCCAGCAGTTGCAGGGCCTCCTGGTCAAAGCCCTCGACCAGTCGCAACTCGCTGTCACTGACCAGTGGCCGGTTGGCCGTGCGATAGGCGGGTTCGTTCAACAGATAGTGTTCGTCCTCGGCCCCGTCCGGGAAGCGGGCATCGATATCGGCATCGATCCAATCGATCAGGTTATCGGCCAGGGACTTCTCCAGTCCCAGGAGGTCCAGCAGGCGGGTAAAATAGGCCTGGTCCGCTTCGCTGACCTTGCCGTCCTCGCCTATCAGGTTATTGAGATTGAAGCGACCCTGCAGGTCCTCGACCAGGCCGCTCACCAGACCGCCCTCCACGGCAATGGGCGGCAGCGCCGTGGCCCAGTCCTCGTCGAGCCAATCGTAATCACTCTCCCGGGCATCCCGGCGCAAGGTCACCCGTGCCCAGCTCTCCGCCGCCAGGGCGTAGGCATAGGCCTGTTCGCCATGCACCAGGTTACCGGTACGGCGCACATCGACCTGCTGGCGCGTCGCCATGGCCACGGCAGCGACGGTGGCCAGACTGACCACCAGCAGGGCGGTGACCAGCGCGACCCCGCGCTGCCGTCCGGCCGATTGCTGAAGGTCACGCCTCATTGCGGCAACTGGAACAGCCAGGTCAGGTTACCGTAGCGCTCATGTTCGAGCATTATCTCCACCGCAACGGGCAGACCGCTGGCCGGGGGCATTCCCCCGCGTGGCTCCAGGTCCGGCCAGGTGTCTCGCCAGTTGTTGGCCGTATCGAGGTAACGCACCTCCATCGAGATAATGCTGTCGGCCAACGCCTGCTTCAGCGGCTCACTGTCCTGGGCCCGGTCCAGTATCGGCCATGTATAGCGGATCAGCTGTTGATCCTCAAGGTTGTAGCCGACCCGCTGCAGGCTGCTGCGCGGGCGACCGGCCGGGTTGCTCCAGCCGCCGCGGGTCAACTGCAACGACGGCACTCCCGTCAGGGGTGCCTGCTCGTCACCGAACTCATCCCGAATGGCGCGCGCGACCGCCTGCTCGATGTCACGCTGCATCACCAGGTAGGTTTTCTGCAGGGCGCTCAGGCGCTGTGCACTTTCGTCAGTTGCAGCGCGCTGCTCGAGCACCGTGCCGAGCCCGCCATAGGCCATCACGGCAACCAGCCCGAAGATGGCCAGTGCCACCAGCAACTCCAGCAGGGTAAAGCCCCGACACATACGTTTGCCCCAGGGACCGGTCGGATTCATTAGTCGGGCTGCCAAAGAAAGCCGCTCAGCACCGCCAGCGGCTCGGCCTCATCGTCATCAAACGGGCGCACCTCGACATCCAGCCGGCGCAGTTCCTCCTCCTCGGTCTGGGTGACAATCGCCAGCCAGCGCCACTCGCGCTCAGCCATCTCCACCGACCCCTTGAGTTCGCCCACGCGTGGCCAGGCATTTTCCAGCTGCTGTTGAACCAGCGCATTGCGCGCCACCCAGGTGGCCAGGGTCCGGTCACGCAGGTGGGCCTGGTTGCCGGTGTAATCACCTGCTGCCTTGATGACCGCGGCCAGGGTCAGCGCCAGCACCGCCAGCGCGACCAGCACCTCCAGCAGGGTAAAGCCACTGCATGGCCGCCGGCTCAAAATGTCTCCTCCACTTCCCATTCCAGCTCGCCCAGCAGGGAGGCGCTGAGGTGATAGCGGTAGCGACTCTGGTCGGCGCCGAATGTCGCGGTAAACGCGGTCATCTCCCCGCTGGACAGGATATAGACCTGCGGGATCAGGCGTTCCTCTTCCTCATCCTCCTCGTCCTCCTCTTCCGGCTCCAGCAGCAGCGGGGGCTCACCCTCGACCTCGAGCTGCACATAGAGTCCGGCAGGCAGGCTGTAGGTCTTAAACAGGCGATCATTTTCGTCGGGCTGCCAGTCCCCGGCGCGCAATACCAGGAAGGCGTAACTGTCATCGGTAAAATGGATGGCGAGTTCTTCGCCGCGCATCACGGCCTCATCTGCGGCCATGCCGATCAATGTCACCAGGCGGCGGGTTTCCTGTTCCATCGTCTCGGCCAGCTTGTCGCCGCCGAGGGAAAGCACGGCAAAACTGAAGATGATCCCGATCAGGACCAGCACCACCATAAGTTCCAGCAGGGTGAAGCCCCGGCAGCTGCTTATACCGGGCGGCGATGCCTGTGCGGGGTGATCCGACAGGCGCCGCTGGCGGCTGCACACGACACTATCCGCATCCCCTGCCCGGGGCATCCCTGAGAAAACGAGAGTGAGAGCGTTCTGTTTGATGGACCTATCCGTGTGCTGCGCCCGCTGCGATCAGTTTCCGGATCAGCGCGTGCGCTGTGGACTACTGCAAATGCCAGTTGCCAATATCATCATCACTGGGCTGCTGGTCCGGACCCAGCGAATAAATGTCAATCGAGCCGTGCGCCCCCGGGCTCAGGAATTGATAGGGCTGCTTCCAGGGGTCCAGCGGCAGGCGGTCCACGTAGCCACCGTCTTTCCAGTTCGGCGGCTCCGGGGAGCTGGGTTTCTCGATGAGCGCCTCCAGCCCCTGATCGGTAGCCGGATAGACATAATTGTCCAGCTTATAGAGATTCAACGCAGCCTCCAGTGCACGGATATCCTGACGCGCCTTGGTAATCCGGGCCTGGTCAGGCCGGTCCATGACCTTGGGTACCAGGATCGCGGCCAGGATTCCCAGTATCACCACGACCACCATCACCTCAATCAGCGTAAATCCCTGTTCTCTGTATGTTTTATAAGTCATCTATGGACTATCCCTGGTTTCATGCGGTTGCGCCCGGAGTGGCCGGACCTGGCCAATAGTACGCCAAAAGCGGTGGGGTTTTCGAGCCGTAGCGCACACCGGCACCACCGGCCCCGTGTAGCGGGTATGACTGCGATTATTACCGGATCGGGGAACAGTTCCGACCCAGTTGGTCACGCACCTTGAGCGCGTAGAGGTGGCGTTCCGCGTCCACCAGGTGCTGGCCCCAGTGCATTTGGTAGCTGCACTGCCAGGCCTGTGCTGCCTTTTGCGGCCAGGCCTCGCCCAACAACTCGAGCCCGTGCTGCAGGTCGAAGTAGATATCGGTCAGATCATCCGCAAGGCTGCCGGACATGTGAATCTGATCGGGTGAGGAATCGAATTCAAGCCAGTAACTGTCACGCTCTCCCAGTGCCTGGCGCAGGCGGCTGTAGAGGTCGAAACGCTCGTCCAGATCGACATTGGATCCCGGCAACTGACTGGAACCAAATGCATTCAGTTCCGTTACCGCTGAATGCAGCCGGGGCAGGAGTGCATACAACTCTTCGAGCCAGTCTCCGTTGGCCTGCTTCTCACAATTGTCAATCAGTATGCAAAAGGCCTCGGCAATTTTTGCCATGTCGGACAATTTTTCAGATATCGTTTCCATCTGGAGCTGCCTGATATAAACCCTGTATTTTCAGTTTATTGCCGGTTGATTATCCTGGCCATTATCACGGATACACTAACAGTGTAGTCAAAATTAAACGCCGTGCAGCCCGGAGCCGGGATAGGCAACGCCCATAACGCGCCGCCTTGTTCCTGCTATTCACGCTGTTCGTTACATCATTGCCTGATGTGGATCCAGCGTCGCCCGGCGAGATATGCGGGCTAAACCTCCACCATCTCGAAGTCCTCCTTGTCCGCACCGCATTCGGGACACACCCAGTTGGCCGGAATATCTTCCCAGCGGGTACCCGGTGGAAAGCCCTCATCCGGCAGCCCGGCCTCCTCGCTGTAGACAAAACCACATACCACACACATGTATTCCTTGAACTCTTTCATCGCTTGCGCCTCACACACTGTCATTGCCCGTCCCGGGCCGTAATTGGCGCGCATTGTACCGTCACGGGGCGTGGCAAAACAGGTAAAATAACCAAGTGAAGCGTGAAAGGTGAGACGTAAGAACAAGATTCTGGCCACGGAAGCACACGGAACTACACGGAAAAATTCAAGCAATGGTATATGATTTACGAATCAGGACTGAATCCGGCTGCACTCAATATTCAAGCACCAGTAAAGATACCTGTCATCGTGTACAGCCCAGGACGTTCAGTCAGTCCATAAAGGTGTTTTTTTACCGACATTCTCACCCCGCCCCTTCAACCTCCTTAGATGTGGATGAGGAATAATCAGTGGCAGCAATGAGTTTATTTATTTCCGTGTATTTCCGTGTGGTTCCGTGGCGATTCGATCTGATGTTTTGATACTCATCGTTGGGCTACCGCTGTACAGGATTAGAAAATGACATCCAAAATGAAAAACATTCCGGTCGTTCTGGCATTTGCCGGCCATGACCCGAGCGGTGGCGCCGGCATCCAGGCCGACATCGAGGCGATTGCCAGCCAGGGCTGTCATGCCGCGACGGTGATCACCGCCATCACCACGCAGGACACCCAGGATGTTTTCGATTTCAGACCACTGGATGTCGCCGATGTCATCGCCCAGGCGCGGGCGGTGCTGGAAGATATGCCGGTTGCCGTTTTCAAGCTCGGCATGCTGGGCAGCATCGAGAATGTTGAAGCGATCCATACCATCCTCACCGATTACCCGGAAATCCCGGTAGTGCTCGATCCGGTGCTCGCCTCGGGCCGCGGCACCGCCCTCGGTGGGCAGGAGCTGGTCGAGTCCATGAAGGTCCTGCTGCTGCCGTTGACCACGATACTCACACCCAACAGCCTCGAAGCCCGCGCGCTCTCCACGGGGGCGGACACCCTGGATGCTTGCGCCCAGGCCCTGCTGGACCTCGGTGTCGATTACCTGCTGGTGACCGGCAGTCATGAACACACCCCCGAGGTCGTTAACCGCCTGTACCACGACAACCGATTGCTGGAGACCTTCACCTGGGAACGCCTGCCGCACAGCTACCATGGCTCCGGCTGCACCCTGACCGCCAGCATTGCCGGCCTGCTGGCCCACGGGCTGGAACCGTTTACCGCAATCAACGAGGCCCAGGACTACACCTGGAATGCACTGCGCCAGGGTTACCGGCCGGGACTGGGTCAGCACCTGCCCCACCGGTTCTTCTGGACCGGCGATGACTAGCGCGCATTTCTCACCGGGCGGCGGTAGCTTCACATAAATACTGGGGTAATGAACAAAGTGCAGATCATCAACAAGACAGTGTGTCATCAGGCATTGCCTATCCTGCTGAGAAAGGCGGGCCAGGCCTGAATGGGACATTCCGACCTGCCGCGCGGATTGTATGTTGTCACCGACAGCCAGCTGATTCCCGCGGATGATCTGACCACCCGGGTCACGCAGGCCATCGAGGGTGGGGCGGTGGTGATCCAGTACCGTGAAAAACATAAAGCCCGCGAGACCCGTCAGCAGGAGGCGACGGCATTACAGACGTTGTGCCGGCAGCGGGGTATCCCCCTGATCATCAACGATGACATCGAACTGGCGGCCATGGTCGGCGCCGCGGGCGTTCACCTCGGCCGGGAAGATGCACCCATCACACAAGCACGGGAGCGGCTGGGGCCGCAGGCGCTTATCGGCGTCTCCTGTTACAACCGGTTCGAACGCGCCCGCGAGGCCGCGACAGCCGGTGCCAGTTATGTGGCCTTCGGGCGCTTCTTTCCGTCGACGACCAAGCCCAAGGCGCTGCAGGCCCGGCCGGACCTGCTCGAGCAGGCTCGTGCGCAGCTCGACCTGCCGGTCGTCGCCATTGGTGGCATCACCCCGGAAAACGCGGCCGGTCTGATCGCGGCCGGGGCCGACCTGCTGGCGGTGATTCACGGCGTATTCGGCCAACCCGATGTCGAGGCCGCGACACGGCGTTATGCGGCACTCTTCGATGGGCCGGGTGACGGGTAAGAGGTGAGAAGAATAATAATCTCGCCACGGAAACACACGGAATTACACGGAAATTCAAAACAAAGTCCAGAAACGCTTCGCAGACCCGGTATCTCACGCTATTATCTTTCCGTGTCCTGCCGTGGATTCCGAGGCAATATTGTAGGAGCGGTCCCCTGACCGCGATACCCCACCCGAGCAATCGCGCCGGAGGACGGCATTTATGCCCAGCGGTTTTTTGGTGCAAACGTGAATGAATGACCGTGGAATCCAATGGTGATCACGCCTCACCCTGCACAGATCCTGTAGGTCGGATTACGCTGGCGCGAACCCGACCAACGCAGCTTCACGATTCACGTTTTTATCTTTCCGTGTCTTTCTGTGTGATTCCGTGGCCATTCTTTGATGCGCACGGAGCATCACCAATGCCCGATCGCGCCTACACTCTATGTAATAGTCTTACAGTGTGCTTCCGTGGCGATTATCCTGTTCTCGCCCCTCATGTCTGAGGCGTTATGCGCCAATCCCGCCGTTGTGAGAAGATAAACCCGAACCAATTCAAGACAAGAAGGATCCTCGAGATGTCTCGATCACATGACGATTTCCAGGCCGCCTGCCAGCAGATCCCGGGCGGGGTGAATTCACCGGTACGCGCCTTCCGCGGCGTCGGTGGCGAGCCGGTGTTCTTTGCGACCGGTGAAGGCCCTTACCTGACCGATGTCGATGGCAAGCGCTATATCGACTATGTCGGCTCCTGGGGTCCGATGATCGCAGGCCATGCCCATCCCGAGGTGATCCGCGCGGTGCAGGAAGCGGCCGCCAATGGCCTGGGCTTCGGCGCACCGACCGAGATCGAAACGCGCATGGCCGCCATGCTGTGCAACATGGTGCCCTCCATGGATCTGGTGCGCATGGTCAACTCCGGCACCGAGGCCACCATGAGCGCCATCCGGCTGGCGCGCGGATTCACCGGCCGTGACCGCATCGTCAAGTTCGAGGGCTGTTACCACGGCCATTCCGATGCCCTGCTGGTCAAGGCCGGTTCCGGCACCCTGACGCTGGGCGTGCCGACCTCCCCCGGCGTGCCCGCAGCGGTAGCCGAGCACACCATGACATTGACCTACAATGACCTGGACTCCGTGCGTGCGGCCTTCGAACTGGCCGGCAGCGAGATCGCCGCCATCATTGTCGAACCGGTGGCCGGCAACATGAACTGCATCCCGCCGGTGCCCGGGTTTCTAGAAGGCCTGCGGTCAGTCTGCGACGAATACGGCAGTGTGCTGATCTTCGACGAGGTCATGACCGGCTTCCGGGTCGCCGCGGGCGGCGCCCAGGCACACTACGGGGTCACTCCCGACCTCACCACGCTCGGCAAGGTCATCGGTGGCGGCCTGCCAGTCGGCGCCTTTGGCGGACGCCGTGACATCATGGAGCAGATCGCCCCACTGGGCCCGGTCTACCAGGCCGGTACCCTGTCCGGCAATCCCATCGCCCTGGCGGCGGGCCTGACAACCCTGGAACTCGCCTGCGTCGACGGCTTCCACACCGGGCTGGACACGGCCGCCAAACACCTGGTCGAAGGCCTGCAGCAGCACGCCGATGCGGCCGGCATCCCCTTCACCACCAACCAGGTCGGCGGCATGTTCGGTTTCTTCTTCTCTACGGACAAAGACATCACACGCTTCGACCAGGTGACCCGCTGCGACCTGGAACGCTTCCAGCATTTCTACCATGGCATGCTGGATGCCGGTGTCTACCTGGCGCCATCGGCGTACGAGGCAGGGTTTGTTTCGTCGACCCATAACGACGCGGTCATCGATGCGACGCTGGAACGCGCGGCCCAGGTATTCAAGACACTGTAACCGGGCAAGCGCTGCCATCACGCATGTCTTACTCCCGGGCCCCGCGCTGAAATGGACGGCATGTTGCAAAACATGCTCGACTGGGTGTCCCTGCACCCGCACCTGTCCGGACTGCTGATCTTCGTTGTCACCCTGCTGGAATCACTGGTCGTCATCGGCCTGCTGATACCCGGCGCCATCGTGCTGTTCGGTGTCGGGGCGCTGGTTGCCACGGGCGCCCTGGAACTGTTGCCCACCCTCGCCTGGGCCGCGACCGGCGCCCTGGCCGGGGACACCATGAGCTTCCTGCTCGGGCGCCACTACCACCAGCGCCTGCGCGTCATGTGGCCGCTGAAACGTTACCCGCGTCTGGTTAACCGGGGCATCGATTTCTTCTACCGGCACGGTGGCAAGAGCATCTTCATGGCCCGCTTTGTCGGGCCGGTGAGGCCAATCCTGCCGGCGATCGCCGGCATGATGGACATGCGCCGGTCGCGCTTCCTGCTGGTGGACAGCATCGCTTCGATACTGTGGGCCCCTGCCTACATCCTGCCCGGTATGGTCTTCGGGGCCTCACTGGGCCTGGCCGCCGAGGTCGCGGGACGACTGGTCGTGCTGCTGGTAATGCTGGTCGGGATCGCCTGGCTCGGGGTGATGCTGATCCGCGGCATCGGCAAGCTGCTTCAGCCGCACGTCGCGGCCGCACTGGAAGTCGTCCTGCAATGGAGCCGCAGCCATCGCCACATCGGACCGCTGGCCGGATCGCTGCTGGACCCCGACCACCCGGAGGCACGCGGGCTGACCATCCTGTCGGGCCTGTTCTTCATTACCCTGTGGCTGCTGCTGTTGATATCGCGCCAGGCGCTGCACGGCGAATTCATGGGGGACCTCGACAACTACCTGTTCCACTTTCTGCAAAACCTGAGAACCCCGTGGGCCGACCAGCTCATGGTGCTGGTGACCCAGTTCGGCGAGCAGGCCCTGCTCGTGGTCGTGGTGATTGGCGGCAGCCTGTGGCTCACCTGGAAAGGCAACAACCAAGCCGCCCTGCACTGGATTGCCGTATATGCCTGCGCCGGCATCCTGACCTTCGTGCTGAAGCACTCGGCCCAGGTTGCCCGGCCGGTGGAATTTTACGGCGGGTACTCTTTCCCCAGCGCCCATGCGGGCATGAGCCTGGTCGTCTATGGCTTCCTGGCACTGCTGGTGGCACGGGAAATCCCCTTCAAGCACCGCTGGTTGCCGTACTCGATCGCCGGGCTCATCGTCATGGTGATCGCCTTTTCGCGGCTGTACCTGGGCGTACACTGGTTTTCCGATGTCCTGGGTGGTATCACGCTGGGACTGTTCTGGACGGCCCTCATCGGGATTGCCTATGACCGGCACCCGGCACCGCGCCTGCCGGTGAAAAGCGTCCTGGGTGTGGTGGCGGTCATCGTCCTGGTGGCGGGTGGTGCGCATATGCAGCGTAATTTCAGCCAGGACCTGGCACAGTACGAGACCCGCATCGAGGTGCAGGCGCTCACCCGGGATGCCTGGGTGAGTGGCGACTGGCAGCAGCTTCCGGACTACCGCATCGACCTGGAAGGTCGCAATGAGCAGCCCATGAACATACAGTGGGCCGGATCACTGCAGCGGTTACGTACGCTGCTTGAACGCAAGGGCTGGCACACACCGCCGGGACTGGGGCCATCCAGTGCCTTGAACTGGCTGGCACCGGAACCGGACATCACCAGCCTGCCGGTTCTGCCCCAGGTGCATGATGGCCAGCATCATGACCTGCTGCTGATCAGCAGGCCCGATTCGAAGGACCGTCTCACCGTCCTGCGCCTCTGGCCGGCCAGTATTGAGATCAGCGACGCGCCGGCCCCGGTGTGGGTCGGGACTGTCTCCTACCTGATACTTGACCGGAAACTGCGACTGGTTTCAGCACTGCGCACCGCCATCGACTTCAACACGCCACTGGCCACCCTGCAGGCCGCACTCGATCAGGAGGTCGATACTCGACTGGCGCAACGCCTGTCGCCCCCCAGCCGGCACATCAAGTGGGACGGCCAGGTGCTGCTGGCGTGGGAATCAGGTTAAACGTGAGACGTGAGAACAGAATTCTAGCCACGGAAAACACGGAAAAAACAAATAAATAATTCACCGCAAAGACGCAAAGAAAAGCACAACTATTGCAAAAGCACCTATGTAAGTCGGGTTAGGTGCATAGCGCCGAAAGCCGACAATTGCATCGTCGAATTACGCTGACGCTAATTCGACCTGCTATCTACATCCCAAATGTTTTTACAATCATGTTGTCTTTCTCTGCGTTCTTTGCGTCTCTGCGGTAAGATTCTTAGTCTTTTTAATTTAATCTTTCCGTGTTCTTCCGTGGATTCCGTGGCTATTTTGAATGGTGCGCGCGGTGCACCCACAAAAGAACGTCTCACGTTTCACGTCTCACGTCTCACGCTTCACGTCTCACGACTGATCACCCGGATCGCCCCAGCGCTCCGAAATCCCGTGCTCCACATCCAGCTGGTCAAGGATACGCGCCACGACAAAATCCACCAGGTCATCGATGCCGGTCGGGTTGTGGTAAAAACCGGGATTGGCCGGGAGGATCGACACCCCCATACGCGCCAGGCGCAGCATGTTCTCCAGGTGGATGACCGAGAGCGGGGTCTCGCGCGGCACCATCACCAGCTTGCGCCCTTCCTTGAGAACCACATCGGCGGCACGCTCGATCAGGTTATTGCTGGCACCATTCGCCACGGCCGACAGGGTGCCGGTCGTACAGGGGCAAATGACCATGGCCTCGGGCGCACTGCTGCCGCTGGCAACCGGCGCCGTCCATTCCTCGCGGCCGTAGACACGCAACTGCCCGGGGGCCGCCGCGTAGCGTTCACTCAAGACACGCTGCATCTCCACCGGCCGCCCCGGCAGCCGGAGATCCGTTTCCATGCCAATGACCACCTGCCCGGGCGCGGAAACCATCAGGTAAACAGTGCGCCCCGCACTCAACAGGCATTCCAGCAGTCGCAGCCCGTACTGTGCCCCGGAGGCACCGGTCATGGCGAGGGCAATGGCGCTGTTTGATGGCATGGCGACAGGTTTTTTTGTTGGCAAAAAAGAATTTTACCGCAAAGACGTAAAGGGCGCAGAGAAAGGCACATTAATTGTAAAAGCAGCAGCGTAGGTCGGGTTAAGCGCGTAGCGCCGTAACCCGACAATAACATCGTCGGATTACGCTGACGCTAATCCGACCTACGAGCCAAGTAATGAAACAGGATATTACATGTAGTAGTCGCGGCTTGATCTGACAGTTACCGGTTTTTCCGGAAGTGTCTGTCGGGTCAGGTTCAGTTCAGCGTCTTCTCCTTCCAGATTCGTTTACCGTCCTAGTTCAGCGTCTTCTCCTTCCAGATTCGTTTACCGTCCTCCAGTGTCTCCATCGGAGTTCGACCACAACACATTTTACCCTGATGGGTACGCTCCGTGTTGTAGTATTCCATCCACGTGTCCAGATCAGTCTGCAGGCTTTCCAGATCCAGGTAGAGCTGCTTACGGAAAGCCACCTGATAAAACTCCTGCAGTATTGTCTTGTGGAACCGCTCACAGATTCCATTGGTCTGCGGCGAGCGGGCCTTGGTCTTGGTATGTTCAATATCATTGACGGCCAGGTACAATTCGTAATCATGCTGTTCGGCCTTACCACAGTATTCCGTGCCCCGATCCGTCAGGATACGCAGCATCGGCAGGCCGTGGCTCTCAAAGAACGGTAGCACCCGGTCATTCAACACATCGGCTGAAGTAATCGGCGTCTTGGTGGTATAGAGCTTGGCGAAGGCCACTTTGGCGTAGGTGTCCACAAACGTTTGCTGGTAGACCCGGCCCACGCCCTTGAGGTTGCCGACGTAGAAGGTGTCCTGTGAGCCCAAATAGCCCGGGTGCACGGTCTCGATCTCGCCGCAGGCCGCATCATCGTCTTTCTTCTTTTCCAGGGCGGCAATCTGGGCATCGCTCAGAATAATGCCTTCGGCTTGTACCTTGGCCTCCAGGGCCTTGAGACGGTCCCGGAAGTTGGCCAGGTCATTGCGGAGCCAGACACTGCGTACACCGCTGCCGGAAACGAAAATACCCTGCTTCCTCAGCTCGTTACTGGTGCGCTGCTGCCCGTGCGCCGGGAAATCGATGGCATGCTGGCAGACGGCCACTTCCGTGACTTCATCCACCCGGTTCTTGTGATTAGGCCGCTGCCGGCGCGTCTGGTCGAACAGGGCCTGAATACCACCTTCTTCAACCGCCGTCCTGTAACGGTAAAAGGTGTCCCGGGACAGACCCATCACCTTGCAGGCCTGTGAGACGTTGCCAAGCTCCTCTGCCAGATTCAGCAGTCCCAGCTTGTGTTTGATGATTCTCTCGTTACTATTAAGCATGAGGGTTACCTCTCTATGGTTCTGATTGAAAGTTCGCACTTCCATCAGAACCGGTAACCCTCACTTTTTCAAGTCAGTGTCAGATCAGGTCTGAACTACTACATATTACATGAAAATTTATATTTTCTTTGCGCCCTTTACGTCTTTCGGCAACTGCGTCCTGCGTTGCTCTACCTCCTGCATCAATGCAGTCGTGCGGTGATTACTATTTATAAATAATCTTTCCGTGTGCTTCCGTGGTTATTTATTTCTCTTTACGCTTTACTCATTACTTCTTGCTGCTTCCGTACGGTTAATCGCGCCTGCGAGGCGCTCCTACACAGGCTTCACTTCTCACTTCTCACGCTTCACGCTTCACGTTTCACGTTTCACGTTTCACGCTTTGATCTTTCCCTGTGATTCCGTGATTATTATACGTTTCACGCTTCAGCCGCCACTACCTCCAGCCCCCTGAGTAGCCGTTCGTGAATGCCTCCGAATCCGCCGTTGCTCATCACCAGGACATGGTCACCCGGATGGGCCGTGCGCACCACCTCCTCGACGATGGCTTCGACGCGGTCACTGACGCTGGCAGGCACGCCGGTCTCGCGCGCCACCTCCTCGAGTGACCATTCAAGATCACCGGTTTCGTGCAGCCAGATGCGGTCGGCCCCGTGCATCGAGGCCGCCAGGGCATCGCGATGAACCCCCATACGCATGGTGTTGGAACGCGGTTCCAGCACCAGCAGGATGCGCGCCTCGCCCACCCGCTGGCGCAGTCCCTGCAGAGTGGTGGCAATCGCCGTCGGATGGTGGGCGAAATCATCGTAGACTGTCACCCCGTTGACCTCGCCGCGCACCTCCATGCGGCGCTTGATCCCCTGAAACTCCCCCAGGGCCGCGATGGCCTGTGCCACCGGCACTCCCGCATGGCGGGCTGCCGCAATCGCGGCCAGCGCGGCCGGCGACCCGGCCGTCCAGCAGCACGTCGAATTGGCTGGCGTCCGCCGTCCGCTGTCCGGCCTGCCAACCAGCCTGGTGTCCGCGGATCGAGACGGCCTCGCGCCCACTCCAGCAGCCCATGGCGAGTACCTCGGCGATATGAGTGTCATCGGCATTTTCGACAATCAGCCCGGTGCCGGGCACGGTGCGCACCAGATGGTGGAACTGCCGCTGGATCGCGGCCAGGTCCGTGAAGATATCGGCGTGATCGTATTCGAGGTTGTTCAGCACCAGGGTGCGTGGTCGGTAATGTACGAACTTTGAGCGCTTGTCGAAAAAGGCGGTGTCGTACTCGTCGGCCTCGACCACGAAGAACGGGCCCTGTCCGAGACGGGCGGAGATCCCGAAGTTTCGCGGGATACCGCCAATCAGGAAACCGGGCTCCAGGCCGGCATAGTCCAGGATCCAGGCCAGCATGCTTGCCGTCGAGGTCTTGCCGTGGGTGCCGGCGACCGCCAGGACCCAGCGGTCCTGCAGCACATGCTCGGCCAGCCACTGGGGGCCGGAGGTATAGGCCAGCCCGGCGTTCAAGACATGTTCCACCGCAATATTACCGCGCGACAGGGCATTGCCGATGACGACCCGGTCGGGAGCCGGATCCAGATGGGTGGCCTCATAACCCTGGCTCAGTGCGATGCCCTGCTCCTCGAGCTGGGTGCTCATAGGCGGGTAGACATTGGCGTCCGAACCACTGACTTCGACACCCTGTTCGCGTGCCAGCAGGGCGATGCCGCCCATAAAGGTGCCACAGATTCCGAGAATGTGTATATGCATATCAGCCTGCCTGCGTGGGAAACAGTGCCGCCATCAGTTGCAGGGCGACCAGGGTGTAAAGGACCGAGACACCGATCGCATACGGTAACGGGATGGACAGGGCATGACGCATGATATGGGCTACCACCAGCAGACTCCAGCCAAACAGGAACAACCAGAACAGGGCTGCGAAACCGCCGAGAAGGTTATCCTCCGGCCCCTGGAGCAACAGATAGACCAACGGCAGCGCCAACAGGCCCAGCAGGCTGCCCGTACCGGTCAGTGCCGTCAGCGTCTGCGGGAGGCGTGCCCACTTGCCGAAAAAATACAGCAGGGCAGCAGTGAAGGCCGCCAGCAGGCCCAGATCGAGCACGGCCACCAGGAGCGCCGTTCCTGCCGGGTAGCCCGGTACCGACAATAGCAGGGAGACCAGTAGATAACAGCTCACCGTCAAACCCAGCAGGATCCGTGAGCTGGGCAGATCCTGGGGACCGGCGCGCAGCAGGCAGATATCCAGCCAGATGGTGATCAGGCGCGACATTAATTGCTGTTGCCAGACGGATTCACCGTGGCAGCAACACAAGCAAGACGGTGTCCGCTCGCGGTTCTGTCCAGTCCGGTGATAACGGCACTCTGATGTGTGTGGGTGTCAGCGTTTCTTGCGGCTGGCAGCCTTTTTCTTGCGGGCAGCCGCGGTTCTGGTCGGGGCCTTCTTCTTGCTGGTGGCCTTCCTGGGGGCTGCCTTTTTCTTCGCCGCGGTCTTTTTGGTGGCGACCGCCTTTCTGGGCGGTGCTTTTTTCTTTACGGTCGTCTTTTTGGTGACAGCTTTTTTCTTTGCAGCTGTCTTCCTGACCACGGCCTTCTTTTTGACACCCGTTTTTTTGACAGCCGCCTTTTTGGGTGTGGCCCGTTTCTTTACAGCCGCCTTGCCGGGAGCGGCTTTCTTTGCTGCCGCCTTTTTGGGTGTGGCCTGTTTCTTTACAGCGGCCTTGCCGGGAGCGGCTTTCTTTGCTGCCGCCTTTTTGGGCTTTGCCTTGGTAGCGGCCGCCTTTTTGGCCGTCTTTGCCTTGCTCTTCGATTTCACCCCCGCGGACCTGGAAGCCGTCTGATGCTTGGCAATGGCACGCCGGATAGCATCGGAACGCGATCCTGGCTTGATATTCGCCTTTACATCCTCGACTACCTTGCAGACCGCCTTGAAGATGTCTGCGACCTCCCCTACGCCCTGTACCGTGCGCAGCTTTTGCTGTTCATTGTAATATTCGATCACCGGCAGGGTGTGGGTCTCGTAGACCCGCAGGCGATTGCCGATGGTCTCCTCGTTGTCATCGGCCCGGTGACGCAGCTTGCCGCCACACGCGTCACAGCGCCCGTCGATATGCGGGGGCGAATAAAACACGTTGTACAACTGGCCGCAGGACAGGCAGGTGCGGCGCCCGGTCAGGCGCTGCAGCAATGCATCCACATCCACCGCCACCAGCAAGGCCAGGTTGAGGGGTTGCCCCATGCTGACCAGCAACTGGTCGAGCGCCTCGGCCTGCTGCAGATTGCGCGGGAAACCATCCAGAATGAAACCATTACGTGCATCGGGGCGCATGACCCGTTCGCGGATGATGGCCAGGACGATTTCATCGCTGACCAGCTGGCCGGCATCCATGGCCACCTTGGCCTGACGCCCGAGCACGGTACCGGAGGCCACCGCCTCGCGCAGCAGGTCTCCGGTCGAAATCTGTGGCAACTTGTAGCGTTCGACGAGGAGTCTTGCCTGGGTCCCCTTGCCTGACCCGGGTGCCCCGAGCAGTACGATTCTCATGATGCAATCATTCTCCCTATAATGTTGATTTTCTTAACTTCTTGTATCACCGAAGATTTTTTCAATGCAGACATACAAATTATTGCGTGGCCGATGTGTAAAACACCGTTTAAGCTACCCTCTGCTCGTAGTAGAAGTCAACGAAGTTCATGAAATAAATCAGGTTTTAAGCTAGAATCTGGCGCCCCTGGACGCCGCCACAGCCACCCATATATATGACACCATGAGCCAGATTGCCGATTTCACCGAAAGCGAACTGTGGATAGTCAGGACTACGCTCGAAGAGCGTTATGGCGGACCGCTCGAGCCCATGCTGGCCGACACCGAACTGCGGCTGAACCCCTATTCGAGCGAACTCAGCGTCTGCCCGGCGACCTACTGGGAAAAGGACGGCTGCCATTTTGTGGTTTGCAAGACGGGCGACAAGCACTACCGCTGCCAGTTCTATTACCGCGGTCATGAGATGTTCAGCCCCGACGTCGAGGAATTTGACGACCTCTCCGAATGCATCGTCACCCTGCTGCAAGTGCAGGCGGACCACGCCATCCGGGAAGGCTCCGACACAGGATCCACCTGATATCGATATTTAACATGCATCACCGAAATTCATAAGGGAGAACACCAGATGCCAAAAGCAGCAGGAAAGAAGAATGCGTTTTATGCCCAGTCCGGGGGCGTCACCGCCGTGATCAATGCCTCCGCTTGTGGCGTGATCGAAACCGCGCGCAAGAACAGGGACCGCATCGGCAAGGTCTACGCCGGTCGCAACGGGATCATCGGGGCGCTCACCGAGGACCTAATCGACACCAGCAAGGACTCCGCCCGCTCCATTGCCGCGCTGCGCCATACCCCGTCCGGTGCATTCGGCTCCTGCCGCTATAAGCTCAAGAGCGTGGAGGCCAACCGGCGCGAATACGAGCGCCTGATCGAGGTCTTCGAGGCCCACAACATCGGTTACTTCTTTTATAACGGCGGCGGCGACTCCGCCGACACCTGCCTGAAGGTCTCGCAGCTCTCCAGGAGCCTGGGCTACCCGATTCAGGCCATCCATGTACCCAAGACCGTGGACAATGACCTGCCGATCACTGACAACTGCCCGGGCTTCGGGTCTGTGGCCAAGTACATCGCCATTTCCACCCGCGAGGCCAGCTTCGACGTCGCCTCCATGGCCAAGACCTCGACCAAGATCTTCGTACTCGAGGTCATGGGCCGGCATGCCGGCTGGATTGCCGCAGCCGGCGGGATGGCTACCTCCGAGGACTGCGATCTGCCGATCGTCATCCTGTTCCCGGAAGTGCCCTTCAGCCAGACCCGCTTCCTCAAGACCGTCAAGGACAAGGTGAAGCAATACGGTTACTGCTCCATCGTGGTGTCCGAGGGGGTGCATGACCGCTCCGGCAAGTTCCTGGCCGACCAGGGTCTCAAGGACGCATTCGGGCACGCCCAGCTCGGCGGTGTCGCCCCGGTGATCGCCAACCTGGTGCGCGACAAGCTGGGTTACAAGTACCACTGGGCGGTGGCCGACTACCTGCAGCGCGCCGCACGCCACATCGCCTCCAAGTCCGACGTTGACCAGGCCTATGCCATGGGCAAGGCCGCCGTGGAAATGGCGCTGGCCGGTAAGAACTCCGTCATGCCGACCATCGTGCGCACCTCCAACAAACCCTACCGTTGGAAGGTGGGCGAGGCTAAGCTCTCGCGCGTGGCCAATGTCGAGAAGATGATGCCCAAGAGCTATATCACCAAGGACGGCTTCGGCATCACCCAGCGCTGCCGTACCTACCTGGAGCCGCTGATGCAGGGTGAGGACTACCCGCCTTACAAGAAGGGCATGCCGCAGTACGTCCAGCTGAAGAACGTCGCCGTGCCGAAGAAGCTCGAAAAAAGTTTCAAGATCAAGTAGTTAAGGCCGCGCATCCATGACACTGGAAAAGGCACGCGAGTTGCTGGCGGTGCAGGCGCAGATGGGCGGCGGCTACAACCGCAACGGCGCCCGCCTGATCCTGGCCGAGGTCCAGCGCGAACATGGCCAGCAGGCCGTGGATGCATTCATCAGTGAATTTGATCTGGAACAATTATTTGGATTCCTGCCTGGTACAGAATTCAAGGCTCCCTGATTTCGAACCCACCCGGACACAATACAAACAGGAGATTTCCTATGTCGATCGAACTCATCTTTGCCCTGGCCTGCAGTCTCGCTGCGCTGGCCTATGGCGTGGTATCCGTGAAGTGGATCCTCGCCAAGCCCACCGGCACCAGCCACATGCAGGAGATTGCCAACGCCGTGCAGGAAGGTGCGAAGGCCTATCTCAACCGGCAGTACACCACCATCAGCATGGCCGGTGTGGTGCTGTTCTTCGTAGTCGGCTATTTCATCGACTGGGTGACGGCCATCGGCTTCGCCATCGGCGCGGTGTTCTCGGGGCTGGCCGGTTATATCGGCATGAACATCTCGGTACGCTCCAACGTACGCACCGCGCAGGCGGCCAATGACGGTCTCAACGCGGCCATGCAGATCGCCTTCCGCGGCGGTGCCATCACCGGCATGCTGGTCGTCGGCCTGGGCCTGCTGGGCGTGGCCGGCTTCTACGCCGTGATGCTGGCCATCGGCGCCGAGGACCCGATCCATCCACTGATCGGCCTCGCCTTCGGCGGTTCCCTGATCTCCATCTTCGCCCGACTCGGCGGCGGCATCTTCACCAAGGGTGCGGACGTCGGCGCGGACATCGTCGGCAAGGTCGAGGCAGGCATCCCGGAAGACGACCCGCGCAACCCTGCGGTGATCGCGGATAATGTCGGTGACAATGTCGGCGACTGCGCCGGCATGGCCGCCGACCTGTTCGAGACCTACGCCGTGACCGTGGTCGCCACCATGCTGCTCGGCGGCCTGCTGCTCGAGCACGCCAGTGCCGCGCTCTACCCGCTGGCACTGGGCGGCGTATCCATCATCGCCTCCATCATCGGCACCTTCTTCGTCAAGGTGCGCGAGGGCGGCAAGATCATGAACGCCCTCTATCGCGGCCTGATCGTTGCCGGCGGCCTGGCGGCAATCGCCTTCTACCCGGTCACCACCTGGGTGATGGGCGACACCATCATGCTGGGCGGCGAAGAAGTGACCACCCGCTTTCTCTACTACTGCGGCCTGATCGGCCTGGGGCTGACGGCGGCCATGGTGGTGATCACCGAGTACTACACCGCTACCGAGTTCAGTCCGGTACGCCACATCGCCGAGGCCTCCACCACCGGTGACGGCACCAACGTCATTGCCGGCCTGGGTGTCTCCATGAAATCAACCGCTATTCCGGTGCTGATCATCTGCGCCAGCATCTGGGGTGCCTTTGCGCTGGCCGGCCTCTACGGCATCGCCATCGCCGCCACCGCCATGCTGTCCATGACCGGTATCATCGTGGCGCTGGACGCCTACGGACCGATCACCGACAACGCCGGCGGTATCGCCGAGATGGCCGAACTTGACGAGAAGATCCGCAACATCACCGACCCACTGGACGCCGTCGGCAACACCACCAAGGCGGTCACCAAGGGCTACGCCATCGGTTCCGCCGCGCTGGCCGCGCTGGTGCTGTTCGCGGACTACACCCACGCCCTGGCCAAGCACAGTGATGAGGTGCTTAACTTCTCGCTGGATAACCACATGGTACTGATCGGCCTGTTCATCGGCGGCCTGGTCCCCTACCTGTTCGGCGCCATGGCCATGGAAGCGGTCGGCCGTGCGGCAGGCGGCATCGTCAACGAGGTACGCCGCCAGTTCCGCGAGATGCCCGGCATCATGGACCGCACCCAGAAGCCGGACTACTCCAGGGCCGTGGACATGCTGACCAAGGCCGCCATCAAGGAGATGATCATCCCGTCACTGCTGCCGGTGCTGATCCCGGTCATCGTCGGCCTGACACTGGGCAAGGAGGCGCTGGGCGGCCTGCTGATCGGCACCATCGTTACCGGCCTGTTCGTGGCGATCTCCATGACCACCGGCGGCGGCGCCTGGGACAACGCCAAGAAGTACATCGAGGACGGTAATCACGGCGGCAAGGGCTCCGATGCCCACAAGGCGGCCGTGACCGGCGACACCGTCGGCGATCCCTACAAGGACACCGCCGGTCCGGCGATCAACCCGTTGATCAAGATCATCAACATCGTTGCCCTGTTGATCGTACCGCTGCTGTAAATGCCTGCATCGGGATGGCCCGCTAACCGGCGGGCCATCCGCCGTTGCAGAGCACGACCATCAGTTATAAGGTGGAAGCCGTTACCCGAGCATGGAACGACACGGAAAAGAACAAACGATAAATGTAGTGTAGGAGCGCCTCGCAGGCGCGATCTGGGAGGGGCTGTAGGCCGGATTAGCGCGAGCATAGTCCGGCGCGGCTATTGTCGGGTTTCGGCCATCACAGGTGCGGTTATCAGAAATCTAATCGTGCCTGCACCTGATTAAGCGCCGGGCATAGACAAGGCGCTCCTACAGGGAATAATTATTTCGTGTTCTTTCGTGGATTCCGTGGCTATCATGTCCTTCCATATATTTCCAAAGTTAAACTGATTCAAACCAAACCATGAACCTCGATCGCGTCAGCTCCGGCCTGGATGTACCCAACGATATCCATGTGATCGTCGAGATCCCCGCGCACAGCGACCCGGTCAAGTACGAGGTCGACAAATACACCGGGGCCATGTTCGTGGACCGCTTTATGACCACGGCCATGCACTACCCCTGCAACTACGGTTACATCCCCCATACCCTGTCGAAGGACGGCGATCCGGTGGACGTGATGGTCACCACCCCCGTGCCGCTGATCAGCGGTTCGGTGATTCGCTGCAGGCCGGTCGGTGTGCTGAAGATGACCGACGAGTCCGGGGACGATGCCAAGATCCTGGCCGTGCCGGTCGACAAGCTCTGCCGCCTGTACCAGAACGCACAAGATATCGATGACATGCCGGCCAACCTGGTGAATCAGATCGCCCACTTCTTCGAGCACTACAAGGACCTGGATGAGGGCAAGTGGGTGCGCGTGGAGGGCTGGGGTGATGTCGACGCCGCCAAGGCGGAAATCATGGAGAGCATCGAGATGTTCAAGAATGCCCCGGAAAAACCCCATTTCTAGCCCTCAAGGTACGCCATGAAGATCTGCATCCTGTCCGACAGCCACGACAACCGGGAATACCTGGAAGCAGCCGCGCGCGCGGCCAGCGCCGCCGGCGCCGAGACCGTGTTGCATTGCGGCGACGTGGTCGCACCCAGCACCCTTGAGGTGATCCGGCCGTTCGGCCTGCCGGTGCACGTCATCCACGGCAACAATTCAGGTGACCTGTACATGCTGGGACGCATCGCCTCCAAAACCGCCAGCCAGGTGCACTACTACGGTCAGGATGCGGGCATCTCGCTGGGCGGGCGGCGCATCTTCATGGTGCACTATCCGCATTACGCCCGGGCCATGGCCACCACGGGCGACTGGGACATCGTGTGCTGCGGGCACGACCACAAGGTCAATATTGAAACGATCGACAATATCGCCGGGAAACAGACGCTACTGGTCAATCCCGGTACCGTGGGTGGCATCAAGGCCCCCGCGACCTATGTCATGGGTGACCTTGACACCATGGTATTCTCTACCTGCCAGGTAACGCTTTCCACCCGACAGCAGAGCGCTGCCGGTTAAAGACAGACGACACGGATGCAACATGAAAGAACCAAGCCCTGAACAGATGGTCGTTGGCGACAAGAGCGGCATCGACCTGGCCGAGTCCAGGCCTTCGCTGCAGGCACTGCTCAAGGAGCATCAGCAACACCTGCGCGCCCTGCCTGCCGACTGCAATCCGGTAGATCGCGCACGCGTCCAGCTCGATATCGCGGAAACCCTGCTGGGTTTGCAGAAGACACAGGAAAGCTGGGACAGCGCGCGCCCGGCCTTCGATGTGTTCGCGGAGCACGAATCCTGGCAGGATGCCATCGAGGCCTGCGATGTCCTGTTCCAGTGCGAGCAGGAGAAATCGCTTGCGGCCCTGGGCAACGGCGTGTGGCTGGCCATCACCTACCCGGTGCCCGCCCAGCTTACCGTGGCCATGCTGCAGCATATCGTCGACGAGACCCCGGATGATTCCGACGGCGCCGCGGTGGCCGCCATGGCGGCCCACTACATCGCCGACCTGCGCACCGAAGGCAAGGAGCACGAAAGCCTGACCTTCTTCACCAAGCAGCTGGTGGCCGGCGTGGCCAAGCGTCACCGCGGCATCGAAGACGACCCCGAGATGATCAAGACGTGGATCGAGATCCTGGGGTTGAATGACGTCAATGAACTGCTGTCCCGCCTGTCCGCCATGGTCGATGTCATCGTCGGCGACAACTGGTGGGTCGACCGGGACGCACTGCGCGCCAGGCTGCCGGTCAACTAGGCCGCATCACAAAAGATAGTTAACTGCCCGCATGGCGGGCATGCACACGCTCGGACACACAGGGATGCGGATCACCCAGGACCTCTACAAAACCAGCGTCTTCATCCTGGCCTTCATGGTAATGGCCTGGTCACCCTTCTTCGGTGGGCCGCGCCTGTTCAGTTTCCTGCTGGCCCTCACGGGGATTGGACTGCTGTGGAAACAGCGTAACGCCGTCTGGCGACAACCCGCGGTGCGCCGGCTGGCGATCATCTTCCTTCTGCTGGGGACCCCGATCCTGCTTTCGCTTCCCGGCAGTTATGATTTCAAGGGCACCCTCGTCGTCGCCGGCCTGCTGGTCCTGTTTTTTCCAATGGGGGTGGCCCTAGTGGACGTATTTCGGGACACCCAACTGCGCGAGCGGCTGGCATTGTGGATTACCGTCCTGCTGATTGTCTGGGTCATCGACGGTCTGGTTCAGTTCATCTTCGGCCGTGACCTCCTGGGCATCCCGATCTACAGTGCGCGCAGAGTCGTGGGCATATTCGGGGACAACACTCATTTCGGAATTTACCTCGCGACACTGACACCGCTGCTGGCGCTGACCCTGTTACGGCACTCACGGTTCCTAGCGGCCATTGCGATCATCCTTACAGCCGTTGTTGTTATGCTTACAGGTATTCGCCATGCATGGGTCATGTTTGTATTGGCCTGTGCACTCATGCTGTTTACCTACCCCTTCCGCCACCGGGTGCTGGCCCTGGGCACCGCCGCGGGTATCGCCTGCCTGGCAATCGCAGTAAGCTTTTCGCCGGTTGTCAAAACAAAACTCAGCAAGACCGTATCCAGTTTCGAATGGAGTTATGAAGGCATCGACAACGTTCTCTCACGCCGCCTGCAGCTCTGGGACACCGCGACCCGCATGGCAAACGCGCATCCTCTGACCGGGGTTGGAGTACAGGCATTCCGGGATGCCTACCAATACTACGAAAGGAAACCCAGCCCCTATAAAAAATCTATCGGGGCGCATGTGAATCACGCCCACCATGCCTATTTCTCAGTGCTTGGCGAGAGCGGCTACGTGGGGCTGCTGGGCCTGCTGGCCATCTGGGTCGTGATTATACGCTGGTATATCAGCATCCCCCGCAAACAGCGCCGGCAGACCCTGCCCTACGCCATGTGCCTGCTGGTGGCCATGTTCCCGCTGAATGCGCAACCCATCCTGTATTCCGGCTGGTGGTTTCCGGTCCTGCTGCTGTTGACCGCCCTGATGCTCGCCGCGCTGGACGACATACCCGCAGAAACAGACACCATCCGGCAACAGCCACGGAATCCACGGAGGGACACGGAAAAATAAATTCACATGAAATGAATAACCTGTAGAAATTATAGGTTGGGCAAAGCCTAGCGTGCCAACAAGCTGTTTCATGTTGGGTACGTCGCTTTCGCTCCTTTACCCATATATGGTCTCCTCCCGTTTTGCAAGATTTTGCCTGGGCGGTGACAGGGACAGGATTGCTCTCATATATCCGGCCTGTTGGTGAGGAATTCTGA
>CAMYJI010000049.1 GCA_947258545.1 uncultured Ectothiorhodospiraceae bacterium | reverse complement strand
GTCTGCCTCAGCTTTCCCTGACGATATGCGAGGCAATGTCCTGCCGGCAGCTTGCGAACACCCTTGTATATGCTGCGTTCACCGGGTACGAACTGGTAGGCAAAAAAGGCATCGACCGAGACAGGATCAAGACCCGTATCGACAGGTGAAAATGTCTTCAGGGCTGAAATTTCCGAAGCAAAAACCAGACCCCCACTGTATACCGAATAATACAGCGGCTTCTTACCCACACGATCGCGCGCGATAAACAAGGATTGTTCCTGCTCGTCCCATATGGCAAATGCGAACATGCCATTGATCTTTTCAAGGCAATTCGCGCCGTAGCGCACGTATAACTGCATCAGTACTTCCGTGTCGCCATTGCTTGAGAACCTGCAGCCTTGCTGTTCGAGATCGCGGCGCAACTCCAGGTAATTATAGATTTCGCCGTTAAATACAAGACAATATCGCCCGCCTGGATGTCGCCATGGCTGCGGACTGTGACTGATATCTATGATACTCAAGCGGCGATGACCAAGACAGGCATGATCATAGACAACGACACCCTCTCCGTCCGGCCCCCTGTGTCGCAACTGTTCAGTAGCCCTGTGAACGGCATCGATATCAGGCTGCCCGCCACTATCAACAACATGACCCACGATACCGCACATCGACCTAATCCCCGGCTATCCGCGTATATGTATCGACATAGGCATTCGTGGTCTTCTCCCAGACCAGGCCATTATCCTGGATGTAACGAAATGCATTCTCACCAAGGCGCTTGAGCAGGTCCGGATGATCTATCAGGGTATCGATATAGCCAGCCAGCTGCGCCGTGTCACCATCGGAAAACAACAATCCCGTTTCCTGGTGGAGGATTATCTCGTTAACGCCAGGAATATCAGTGGCGATTACAGCGAGCCCGGACCCCATCGCCTCAAGCACCGAATTGGGACGGCCTTCACTGTGGCTGGCCAGCACCATCGCGTCGGCCTCTGCCAGAAGGTTAGGGATACCGGCCTCAGGCACCTCTCCACTAAACTGCACCATCCCATGGAGAGAATATTGAGAAACAAGCGCATCAAGAGAAGCTCTTGATGGGCCGTCTCCCACCAGATTGAGCCGTATCTGCTCGCGATGACGGCTATGCGACAATGCTTCGAGAATCTGGTCTACCCCCTTGCGTGGAATCAGGCTCCCGATAAATATTAATTTCAGTTCCTTCCTTTTCAACGGGGTGTGGCGGCTGTTGCCGACATCAATGAATCTACGGTCTACACCATTAGGGATGGTCATTATCTTGTTTGCCCACCCTGGATACTGCTCACACAGAAGATCGGAAAAGGCCACACTAACAGTCACCACCTGCGTACTTAACCGCAGTGCAGATGCGAGAATCCAGCGGTCAATAATAGATGTCTGGCTGCGGGTAACGTCCTCCCCGCGCAAGGTGGTTATTACAGGCAGCCTCCGCAATCGTCCGACTATTCCCGCAACCAGGCCGCAGATTGCCCAGTTCGCATGCAAAACGTCGGCATTTCGCGCATGACGCCAGAAGCTGGCGAACATCGATAATAAAAATCCCGGCAACAGCAGCTTCATTGCAGCATGCCTGCGCAATGCTACCGGGATACCACCGGGCTCTTGCGCCAGCACTTCGAGATGCCTGGGTGCATATCGAAACGGAAACACCCTGATCCTTTCGTCAGTCAATTCTGACGTTACAGTTCTTCGTGAACTCGGCGTAATAACAGCAGCCTCCACAGAGGCCGGCAAATGCCCTAGCAACCTGGCTACAAATATACCGCTGGGAGAACCGGGATAGAGGGGATACGAAGTAGTCAAAACTGCGATTGCGAGCGCCTGCATCTCTAGTTCCGCTGTGCAATCACGAAATATCCGAAACAGCCGGCACTATTTAATCGCAGGCTTACAAATGGAGCCGCCATCAGATTGACTGCAATACAGGGAACATACACAAGCAATCCTGTGACCAGCCCCAATAGTACAGAAGTTCGACTGCTATCGCGCGCCAATTCAAGCAGGGAAAGGTTAAACAGTTGCATGGAAGTAACCAGGGAGTTTCCATGCATCAATTCCTGGTTGATAGAAAATCCATGCTTCGCGAGAACCGTTCTCAGACCATATATGGTGTAACGCCGGTAATCATGGGGCGCGTCGTGGATCGGGTACAGGAAAGGAGCGGATATATATAATTTCCCGCCCGCCTTCAATGAATGGTATGCCTCAGCAAGCGCTTTATCCGGATCTGATAGATGCTCTATCACCTCCAGCAACAGAACCACATCAGCACATCCCTGCCGCAGAGGCAATCGGCTTGCGTCGGCGTATACATCGGGCTTATTAAGGTATTGCAAATTAGTCGCCGGGTAGTCCATCTGAACGAGATGGTTGCCACGCAGCGCCATATCCTTAAATTTGCTGTCACCGGATCCGATATTAATAATCAGGGATTTCTCAATTTCGTCTAAAGCGCGCTGCGAGTTTTTATGATAGCGATCACTCAGCCACTGTGGATGTAAGGGTGTACCCTTTAGATACCGCAACACATATAACAAGGAGCGAAGAGATGACGGCACAATAGTTACTCAACCATGGACAGAAAATAGATGTGATTTCAATTTGTAAGTGCAACTCTACCTGTTGGCAAGAGGGCAAGCCGCGGTAGCATCGCGGCTTTCTTCAACCGACCAAAGTAAGAGGAGCACATATGAGTGGCCACACGCAACTTACCCAAGAAGAACGATACCAAATTTACATCCTGAAGAAAGCCGAATATAGCCAGGTACAGATTGCCGAGCAGCTGGGACGTGACAATTCGACCGTCAACCGGGAACTTAAGCGGGACCGGAGGCTGCGAGAATACCGGCCCAAGCAGGCCCATGGTCTGGCTGTGGCACGGCGCCATGCGATGGCAGGTCCCCGCATTTATGCGAAGGCCTGGCAGCAGATCGAGGCTCGTATCTGCGAGGTATGGAGCCCGTAAGAGAACGTTGGGCGGCCCGAGGGCGAACAAGGCGTATGTCTTAGTCATGAGTAGAATTGCCAGTATGTCTACGCAGACAAGCGCTCAGGTGGTGAGTTTTACCGATATATGCGCTGTCAGAAGCTAAGGCGCAAGCGCTACGGGTCCTATTACCGGCGCGGCATCAATCCCAACCAGGTCTCGATCGATGACCAGCCGGCCATTGTGGATGCCCGGCAACGCCTCGGTGACCAAGAAGGTGATACTGTGATCGGCAAGGGCCATCGGAGTGCTCTGGTGACGCTGGTCGGAAGCTAGTCGCTGTATATGATTATCCGGACTGTCAGCCGCAAGACGGCTTAGGCCATTCGTAATTCCGACAGATGTGCTCTCACACCGTACAGGGACCGAGTACACCATTACCTAATGACATTCGCCGCGAGTTTACTGACCATGAAGGCATGGCCAGTAACCTTGAGACCCGGGTCTATTTCGCGCATCCTCATGACTCCTGGGTGCGCGGTCTGAACGAGAACACCAACGGACTCATTTGGCAGTACTTCCCAAAATACCGGGACATGACCACGGTGACAGAACATGAAATCAAAAGGACTATGGGCAAACTCAATCACCATCCGAGAAAATCATTGGGATTCCGGACACCCCATGTAGGCTTCTTCGATACCAAGGACTTAGTAACCGTTATACTTCCAAAGTTGAATCAGCGAGATAGATGGGGAAGAAACATGAAAAAATGATCACTTTTCAGAACAAATGGAGTATAAAGTTTTCTCTTGGCTGGACGAATACAGGAATACACATGTGAATACATAGGGTTGTAAAGGGTGCCAAAGGCTGCTCCGTAATAAGGCGCACATAACTGATCACCTATAATTTATTGAAATATTTACATATTATGTAGACTTGCGATAAGATATACGGAAATTCAGTCAACCCAGCACAACCAGATTCGCCCGCGTAAAGTACAAACAGGGTCATAGAAATACAGGGCAAATTAAGCTATCAAGGAATCCATGGCAACTACCAACCCTACAGTTCACCTCAGCGGCCTGGCCCGCAGGCTAGTCATGGATGGCTTGCTCGATGAAGGTGATGCGGTCAAGGCCCACGAGACGGCCATCAAAAAGCGTCAGCACTTCGTCAGCTACCTGGTAAATAACAAGATCCTCAAGGGCCGTGACATTGGCTGGTCAGGGGCCCAGGAATTCGGGGTGCCGCTGTTCGACCTGAGTGTCATGGACATGGAGACCGCACCGACCAGCCTGGTGACGGAGAAACTCATCCGCCAGCACCACGCCATGCCGCTCTACAAGCGCGGCAACCGGCTCTACGTGGCGGTATCCGATCCGACCAACCTCAGTGCCCTGGATGAATTCAAGTTCCATACCGGCATCAACACCGAGGCCGTCCTGGTCGAGGAGGAGCAGCTCAGCAACACCATCGAGACGGCCATGGATGCCATGGACACCACCATGTCCGACCTCATGGACGCGGACCTCGACAACCTGGATATCGCCGCTGGCGATGAGAAGGATCCGGGAGACGATGTATCCGAATCCGACATTGATGACACGCCCGTGGTCCGCTTTGTCAACAAGGTGCTGGTGGACGCTATCAACAGGGGGGCCTCGGATATCCACCTGGAGCCCTACGAGAAGGAGTTCCGGGTGCGCTTCCGCCAGGATGGCGTTTTACACGAGATTGCCTCGCCGCCACGCTCCCTGGCCATGCGCATTGTGGCACGACTCAAGGTCATGAGCCGCATGAACATTGCCGAACGACGGGTGCCGCAGGATGGCCGCATCAAGATGAACCTGTCGAAAAACCGCTCTATCGATTTTCGTGTCAACACCCTGCCCACGCTCTATGGTGAAAAGGTGGTACTGCGTATCCTGGATGGCAGCAGCGCGCAAATCGGCGTGGAGGCCCTCGGCTTTGAAGATGACCAGAAACAAACCTTTATTAGCGCGATCAACAAGCCCTATGGAATGGTGCTGGTCACCGGGCCGACCGGCAGCGGTAAAACGGTCTCGCTGTATACCGGCCTGAATATGCTGAACACCCCCGACCGTAATATCTCGACCTGTGAGGATCCGGTCGAAATCAATGTCATGGGGATCAACCAGGTCAATGTCAACCCAAAGGCCGGCATGGATTTCTCCCTGGCGTTGCGGGCATTCCTGCGCCAGGATCCGGATATCATCATGGTCGGCGAGATCCGCGACCTGGAAACCGCTGAGATTGCCGTCAAGGCCGCGCAAACCGGTCACCTGGTCCTGTCCACCCTGCACACCAACGATGCACCACAGACGCTGACGCGCCTGGCCAACATGGGGGTACCGCCCTACAATATTGCCTCGGCGGTCCACCTGATCATGGCCCAGCGCCTGGCACGACGCCTGTGTAACAAGTGCAAGAAGGAACTGGATATACCGCATGAGGCCCTGATTAAATCCGGTTTCAACGAGGACCAGCTGAAGGATATAACGATATACGGGCCTGTGGGCTGTGATAACTGTACCGGTGGCTACAAGGGCCGGGTGGGCATCTACCAGGTCATGCCGGTATCGGAAGAAATGGGCCGGCTGATCATGGAAGGGGGCAATTCCATGCAGCTGGAAGAACAGGCCAAGCTGGAAGGGGTCGCGGACCTCAGGGAGTCCGGGCTGAAAAAGGTCGCGGACGGTATCACCAGCCTGGAAGAAGTCGATCGGGTCACCAAGGAATAAATCATGGCAGAAAAGGCACTCAAGGAACCGGATATATTCATCTGGACTGGCATGGACAAGCGCGGCATGCGCGTCAAGGGCCAGACCCGCGGCACCAACCCGTCACTGATCAAGGCCGACCTGCGCAAACAGGGTATCAAGCCGCTGAAGGTCAAAAAGCAATCCGCCCTGTTTTCCAAGAGTGCCAAGAAAAAGATCACCCCGAAGGACATCGCGATATTCTTCCGCCAGCTTGCCACCATGATGTCGGCCGGCGTCCCCCTGGTACAGGCCTTCGAGATCATCGGCCGCGGTCATGACAACGCCGGTATGCGGGCGCTGCTCCTGAAGATCAAGAACGAGGTCGAGTCCGGCACCAGCCTGTCGGAAACCCTCGCCAAGCACCCTATCTATTTCGATGACCTGGTGGTGAACCTGGTCAATGCCGGTGAATCGGCCGGCGTGCTCGAGACCCTGCTCGACAAGATTGCCACCTACAAGGAAAAGACCGAGTATCTCAAGGCCAAGATCAAGAAGGCCATGTTCTACCCGGCTGCGGTCATCGTGGTTGCCATCATCGTCACCTCGATTCTCTTGATATTTGTGGTACCCCAGTTCGAACAGTTGTTCAGCAGCTTCGGCGCCGACCTGCCCGCCTTTACCCGCCTGGTCGTGGATCTCTCCGAGTTCATGCAGCAATGGTGGTGGCTGGTCCTGGGCATCGTCATTGGCAGCATCGTCGGTTTCCTGCAGGCCAAGAAACGCTCACGCGGTTTTGCCCGGGCGTTCGACCGATTCATCCTGAAGGTGCCGATCATAGGCCCGATCATGCACAAGGCCGCCGTGGCGCGTTATGCGCGCACCCTTTCCACCATGTTTGCCGCCGGTGTACCGCTGGTCGAGGCGCTGGAGTCAGTGGCCGGTGCGACCGGTAATATCGTTTATTCCGATGCCGTCCTCATGATCCGTGACAGTGTCTCCACCGGTCAGCAGCTCCAGTTCGCCATGTCACAGACCGGCCTGTTCCCCAGCATGGTGGAACAGATGGTCGCCATCGGCGAGGAGTCCGGTGCGCTGGACGGCATGCTCGCCAAGGTCGCGGACTTCTACGAGCAGGAGGTGGATGACGCCGTCGATGCGCTCAGCAGCCTGCTGGAACCCCTGATCATGTCGATCCTCGGCATCCTCATCGGCGGCCTGGTGGTCGCCATGTACCTGCCAATCTTCAAACTGGGTGCAGCTATCTGATCTCGCGGGCGATACCGCACTTTAGTTCAACCGCCCGGGCGCACTGAATGGACCTGCTACTGCTGCTTGAGTCATCGCCTGCAGCTTTTGCGATCGTGGTTGCGCTGCTCGGCCTGTTGATCGGCAGCTTCCTGAACGTCGTCATCTACCGGCTGCCGCTCATCCTGGAGCGGACCTGGTCGCAACAGTGCCAGGAACTGCTGGAACTCGATACGCCAGATACCGGCGAGGACAGGCCCTTCAACCTGGTCAGGCCCGCCTCCAGCTGCCCGAAATGCGGCCATCGTATCCGTGCCATCGAGAATGTCCCGGTCATCAGCTACCTGTTTCTCAAGGGCCGCTGCGCCGCCTGCCGCGAGCGCATACCCGCACGCTATCCGCTCATCGAGCTGGCGACCGCCATTGCCTCGGTCATTACGGCCATGCATTTTGGCTTCTCGCTGCAGGCCGCCGCCGCACTCGGCTTCACCTGGGCCATCATCCCGCTCTGCATTATCGACTACGACCGGCAATTGCTGCCCGATAACATCACCCTCCCCCTGCTCTGGGCCGGGCTCGCCCTGAGTCTCTGGGGCATCTTCGTCGACACCCACGCCAGTATCATCGGGGCCCTGGCTGGCTACCTGTCCCTGTGGAGCATCTACCACCTGTTCAAGCTGGCGACCGGCAAGGAAGGCATGGGCTACGGTGATTTCAAGCTGCTGGCCGCCATCGGTGCCTGGGTCGGCTGGCAGGCCCTGCCCGTGGTTATCCTGTTCTCCTCGATTGTCGGGGCCGCTACCGGGATCTTGCTCATCCTGCTGAAGGGGCGTGAACGCAGCCAGCCCATCCCCTTCGGTCCGTTCCTGGCTTGCGCGGGCTGGATCACCCTGTTGTGGGGCCAGGACATCATCGGCTTCTATCTGAACTAGATCGGTCGCCATTTGTGGACCCTTCCGGCAGCGTCAAACCCGGCCCGAATCAAAGCGGGCGACCCCTGGTCATCGGGCTGACCGGCGGCATCGGCAGCGGCAAGTCCACCGTGGCCGACTGCTTCAGGACACTGGATGTCCCGGTCATTGACGCCGATGAGATCGCCCACGCCCTGGTCGCGCCCGGGCAGCCCGCCCTGCAGGAGATCATCACGGCATTCGGGGAACACTGCGTCGATGCCAACGGTCAACTCGACCGGGGCTGGCTCAGGCAACGGGTCTTCACCGACAGCCGTCAGCGCCAGCGGCTCGAGGCCATTCTCCATCCAAAAATACGAATTAAAATCATCGAATTAATCGAGACTGTCGACACATCCTACTGCATTGTCGTGATCCCGCTGCTGCTGGAGACCGACCAGATGGACCTGGTTGACCGGGTACTGGTCGTGGATTGCTCACAACACAACCAGGTCGCACGGGCCAGCGCGCGGGACGGCCGCAGCAGGGAAGAAATCATGGCCATCATAGGGGTACAGGCGCTGCGCCAGCGCCGACTGTCGCTCGCCGACGACATTATCAACAACGATGGCAGCCTGGATGAGTTGCGCGCACAGGTCCGGTCACAACACCACCGATACCTCGAAATCGCTGCGCATGGAGCGGCCTGAAGACCATTTGCGCATAGCCTGCAGGTAGGCCACAATAGGTGCCCGTGGAAGCAGCCCTAGACAACCAGTCCCATCCTGCGGCACAGCAAGTTCTCTACGAACACCCGCTCAATGAAAGGGCAAGAACCTTCCTGCGCCTCGAATACCTGTTTGACCAGGCCGCTCATCATGTCCGCCGCAGCTCGGAGTGGGACAGCCGGGCAACGCTCACCTGCATCCTTGAAATTCTCTCGATCTTTTCGAATACCAACATCAAGTCTGAGGCGCTGAAAGAGCTCGAGCGCCATGCCAGCAACCTGAAACGACTCGAGCAAAACCCGGACATCGACCGCCGGCAACTGGGCAGCCTGCTGGATGATATCGACGTTCGGGTCGATGGCCTGCACGGGATCAACGGGCAGATCGCGAGCGAGCTCAAGACCAGCGAGTTCCTGATCAGCATTCGGCAACGCAGTGCCATACCGGGCGGGACCTGTGACTTTGACCTGCCGGCATTCCATTACTGGTTGCAACAGCCTTCCAGCAAGCGCAACGACGACCTGTACCGTTGGTTGCATAATTTTGATTCCATCGGTCAAGCCATCCAGCTCATACTCAAGCTGACGCGGGGTAGTACCGACCTGAAGCCGACGATAGCCCACGACGGTGTCTACCAGGAGACGCTGGACCCGAAAATGCCATTTCAACTGGTGCGTATCGCATTACCAGCAGGCGTACCCTACTTCGCCGAGTTGAGCGGTGGCAGGCACCGTTTTACAGCACGCTTTCTGCAGTTCTCCACGATCGAACAACGGGCCAGGCAAACCGAGCAGGATGTCGATTTTGAACTTGCCTGTTGCGTTATCTGACAGAACCTGTCGATTAAACCAGTGCCACCCCAATGACGGCCGCCTCAGAGCAAAAGCTGGTGCAGTGTCCAACCTGCGGCAAGCAGGTGGAATGGTCGGAACAACAGCACTGGCGCCCTTTCTGCAGTGAACGCTGCAAATTGATCGATCTCGGCGAATGGCTTGACGAGGCCAACCGTATACCGGGCGAGGCGACAACAGAGACGGGACACGACACAGACACATAACAATCTTGCCCGCAACCAGCACCTCCAGGGCCGGAATACACGGCCAGGCCCGTCTGCCGTTAAAGAAGGAATAAGAACCGGATCATGAGTGACATGGTAAAAAAACTGCTTATCCTGCTTCTGCTGATTGCCTGCCCTCTGAGCGGTTTGGGTAAAGATGCCATCGATCCCGTAGGAACCGGCAGCACCACGGCCGCCCCGGGCAGCGATGATGACCTGTTCATGTTCGACGACATGGAAGAGTTCATCGTCTCCGACCCGCTGGAGCCGATCAACCGCGGCATCTTCTGGTTCAACGACAAGCTGTATTTCTACCTCATGAAACCGGTCGCCAGGGGTTTCCGGCGCGTTGTCCCGGAACCGATGCGGGTATCGGTGCAGCATTTCTTCAGCAACCTGGCGTCACCGGTACGCATCATCAATTCAGGGCTGCAATTCAGATTCAGGGATGCAGGAAACGAACTGACCCGTTTCGCGGTCAATACCACGCTGGGTATCGGCGGCTTTTTCGACCCCTCCAAAGAGCACTTCAACATCAGAATGAAGGACGAGGACACCGGCCAGACCCTGGGCCACTACGGCCTCGGTCCGGGTTTCTACCTGGTTCTACCGGTGCTGGGCCCCTCCAATCTCAGGGATGGCATTGGCCTGCTGGCGGACTCCCGCCTGGACCTGACCTACTATGCCTGGGAGGAAAACCAAGACTACATTGGCGCCAAGGCCCTGAATGCAATCAACGAGTTGTCACTCGACAAGGATACCTATGAGGGGATCAAGCGAGATTCGCTCGATCCCTACCTGTTCGTTCGCGATGCCTACATCCAGTACCGCCAGAACAAGGTCAAGAATTGACCGGCATGGTCACACTCATTCTTCCCGCTTGACCTGCTGCCAGTAGCCGTCCAGCGTCTCGAGGTCAGTCCCGGATACGCTGCACCCGGTCTCCCGGCAGCGGGTCTCTACCCGCTGGAAGCGGCGGCTGAACTTCCGGTTGGCCTGGTGCAAGGCGGTTTCCGGATCGATACCCGCATGCCTGACCAGGTTGACAACGGCGAACAGCAGATCGCCCGCCTCCTCTGCCGTGGCAGCAGGATCCGCGGCCTCCCCGACCTCCGCGCACAGTTCCTGCAGTTCCTCCTCGACCTTTTCAACTACGCCGCGAATATCCGGCCAGTCGAAGCCCACCCGTGAGGCCATCTTCTGCAGCTTGCAGGCGCGGGTCAGGGCCGGCAGTGCCAAGGGCACGCCGTCGAGTTCGCTCCTGGTACTATCCTTGCGTTCCCTGTCCTTGTGGCTTTCCCAGGCGCGGGTCTGCTCTGCGACATCGGCAATCGCTGCATCGGCAAACACGTGGGGGTGGCGCCGCACCATTTTGTCGCAGATGCTGTTCAGGACATGGGAGAAATCGAAGCGTCCCGCCTCGCGGGCCATCTGGGCATGGTAGACCACCTGGAACAGCAGGTCGCCGAGTTCATCCTGCAGGTCGTCCATGTCATCACGGTCGATGGCATCGACCACCTCATAGGCCTCTTCGAGGGTATACGGTGCGATGGTACGGAAATCCTGCTGCTGATCCCACGGACAGCCGTGCTGCGGGTCGCGCAGGCGGACCATGATATCCAGCAAAGTTTCTATCGTCACAGGCTCAGTCATGGGCAGATTTTTCGAAGACGGGCTGGGAGAAGCACGTGGAGTATAGGTCAGTACCACTGCGCGGGTGAACGGCACTGCTAACGGGCAGCAACCGGATTATTCAGACCGGTCGGCAGAAGTACTATCAGGGACGCAGACGGGTGCGGTAGCGTGGCTACCAGCTGCGCACAGGGCCGACGTCGAGGTGAATGAAGTCAGAGGAAGAATAGTAGCCCACACCACCGGCCTTCAGCGCCAGTGCGGCACGCCGCAGGTTCTCGAGATCACAGCCTTGCAGGCGGATGTCAAGGGCCATGCCGCGCATGTGATAACTGCGTTTGGCGACACCCTTGCTCCTGCTACTCAACAGGGCGTTGGTCGCCGGGGAGCGGTATCCGGAAATGATGTGAAAGACGCCATTACTGTCAACCTGGGATTGCAGCACAAACAGCTGGTCAAGCAGGCCCTTGTCCATGCTGTACACTTCGTTGGTACGGTGGTCACGCAGGATGGAATCGACCTCCTGCAGACTGTCCTCCAGGTACTCCCCTTCCACCCAGTAGGTCGTTTTCAGGCTCTCGCCCGTGTGGGTGTTACTGAAGCTGAGGCTGCGTTCCAGTACAGCCGTGGATTTGGCAAATGCGGATGGCAGGACCAGGGCGCTGGCGACACCTGCGCCGAGGCGGAGAAAATCACGTCGGTTCACCGCAACCGGGGACACGGGCATACGACTGTTTTGTGAGCGGCAACCGCCCCTCCGTGCTCTGATTTTGTAACTCATTGTATATAAAAGAAATAATAGGCCCTAAAATTATCGCCGATCATACAGCAAATCCGGAAAATGTAAATACCTTAATTGACTAGGGGAGTAGTGTGGAGCGCGTGTCCACAGAATCCCGGTCCTGCCGGTGTCATTGAGCATGCCACAGGACCCTGTGCGGATCTGTGCGGGCGATCACACAAGCGCAGCCGCCCTCTGTCCCTGCCGGGCCCGGGGATCAGCCCGTCACGGCGTTCCAGGCCTTGCGCACCAGGAGGTCACGCCCATAGACGTCATCGCGGAAATGTACCCGGCCCGCGTCATCCACCCAGGCCGTCAGGTAGAGCATATAGACGGGGATCTTGCGTGGCAGGAACACGGCGCGATTTTCCCTGCTCTCGATGATTTGCTTCACATCCTTATCAGCCCAGCGGCGCCCGCCCTGCAGTAGGGTGGTTGCCAGGCGCACTGGCTGTTCAACGCGTATACAGCCAGAACTGAAGGTGCGCACCGCGCGCTTGAACAGGTGTTGTGCCGGTGTGTCATGCAGGTAAACGGCGTAGGGATTCGGCATCATGAACTTTATGCGTCCCAGGCTGTTGGCGACACCGGGCTCCTGGCGTAACCGGAAGCCAAAATTGCTCGCGTCGTATTGCGACCAGTCGATGCTGTCCGGGTCGATCTCGGTGGCACCCTTGCTCCAGCCTGAGAACACCCTGAAGCCCTTCCTGGTCAGGTACTGCGGATCTTGTTGCTGCGCGGGCAGCAGGTCCAGCAACGCCAGTTTGTGCGGTACATTCCAGTAGGGATTGAATACCAGGTGAGTCATTTCAGCGGCAAAGGCCGGAGTCGATCGGTAGGGACGGCCGATGATGACCCGCATGTCCATGACGGTCGCCTCATTCTCGATTACCTGCAAATCGAACCCGGCCATATTAACCAGCAGGTAACGGCTACCCAGTTCCTTGGGCAACCAGCGCCAGCGCTCCATATTCAGGAGTATCTGCTGGATACGTTCCTCAACCGGTACATTCAATGCGGCCAGGGTGTGGCGACCGACAATCCCGTCGATTTCCAGGCCATGCCGTGCCTGGAACCGCCGCACGGCTAACTCGAGCTGCTCGTCAAAATCAAACGTATCTGTGACATCCAATGTGTCAATATCACCCGAGAGTAGTAGCCGCTGACGCAGGGGCTGCACGCGGTGATCATGCACTCCCTCCTCCAGCTTCAGGCCCGGTGGGACTGTCGGCCAGCCACCGACACTGGCCAGGGAACGGTAGGCCTGCAACAGGTTCTTCAAGCGCTGGTAACCCCGGTCCCCGGGGGATAATGCGGCCAATGTCCGATCCACCGATGCGGATTCAAGTGCCGTTTGCAATACCGCCACGGCATCGACAGGCGCAGAGCGGATAAGCCATTGCGGGTCAGCTGACTGTGTATTCAATCGCCCGTTTTGTCTATGACGAATGTACTTGAGCAACCCGTCCGTCAGCATGATGTCCAGGGAATCCTGCGGTAGAGTCACCGACATATCCAGACCGGCCTGAATTTCATTCAGGTGATACTCTTCAGGATACAGGCCGTCACGACTGGCCGAGGCAATCAGTCCCAGGGACTCACTTGCATCGGGCAACAGTTCTCCGTTCTCATGCCAGGCTGGTTGAAACCCCCTGGCCGCATAGAAGGACCGGACCAGTGCCCAGTCGATCCGGACACCCTGCAGGGGGAAATCTCCGGTTTCGAGCCGATGTGCCAGGGTGGTGACTGACCGCGGGGATACGGCCGGGTCGAGCGTCCCGGGCGAGCTGGCGGCGAATAGCGGCACAGGTAGTACACCACCCAGCACCAGGCATAACAGTAAACCGAAAACGGGACAGGCTATATAACGCAGCGTGAGGCGCCGCCCGGGTAATCTGATGGCCGTGAGATTCAGCGTATGCATACTACATTCAGGCAGCTATGACGCCTGATTACGGATTACAGTCAAGTCTAGTGAATTGCTCCGTTCATGGCCTTGATGATCCGGTCCTCGAGCTGAATGCGCTCGGCCAGGCATTCGCCCAGGCTGGACAAGTCCAGCGCCAGAAATTCTACGCTGTTATCGAGTGACATGGACTCATACTTGTCATTGAACCGCAGGATCACGTCAGTGGTCTCGACAATCTTGGGATAGATCCTGTCGGCAACCGTCAGGACCGACTGGCGGCGTTCCCGGTTATCCGCCAGGTAGCGATACAGCTGGAAATGGGCACTGGCGGTGTAGTCAATCAAGGCCTCGCAAAACCGGCGCAGGGCCTGTTCCATATCCGGCTCTGAATTGAACGGCTGGCGGCCCGCAAGCTCCGTCAACAACAACAGTGTTTCGGTTCTCGATTGAACAAGTGCAGAGAGTTTCTCGCTCGCCTTGCTACGGCGATCAACATCCGCCTGATTCTGTGATCCCATAATGTGCTCCAGCCGCGTTGTTATTCAAATGATTGTAACAAATCACCGCGACCGTGGTTGTCTTGTACTAACCGGCCGGGGAAAAGATAAGCCAATGTTAATAAACCCATTTTAGACACCACCCAATTCAGCGGGATTTATGCCCGGCTGTCAGCGCCACAAGCCGCAAGTGCCAGCTCATTGGTATATCCCCTTGAGGATAGGTATTTTAGTATCTGTCTGATTGTTATAACTTTTAGAGTGTATTTTTGCCTGTTTACCCCGTATCGGCAAGGGGATAAATCTTGACTAAAAGAGTCAACTATTACTATGATTATCGCCAAGCATACCGTGAACCACCGCATGGTTCAGGTACCGACGCTCTGCACAGGATACGGTCCAGAGCCATCGGCATAGACTGAGTCAGTACCGTATTCATATGAGGTCTATCATGAAATTATCTACCAAGGGCCGTCATGCTGTCACGGCCATGATGGAATTGGCCCTGCGCCAGGAAAAGGGACCTGTCACCCTCGCGGATATTTCTGCGCAGCAGTCTATCTCCATCTCCTACCTTGAGCAGCTGTTCGCACGCCTGCGCCAGAATGGCCTGGTCACGGGTATGCGCGGTCCGGGTGGTGGCTACTGCCTGGCACGTTCCGCGAACGAGATCACCATCGCCAATATCCTGAATGCGGTTGACGACATGGTGAAGCGCCAGGAAATGACATCGGCAGATACCGAGATACCCGGAAGCCTGATGATGTGGCAGCGCCTTAGCAACCAGGTCTACGACTACCTCGATGGAATTACCCTGACCGAGGCCGTCGAATCGCAGCTTGAAGACACGCAGGAATCCTTGTTTGGAGCCGGTTTCCGCAAGTCTGCGGCCTGATACCCCTTTCTTTATAAACCGAAACACAGTCCTTAATTAGGTTCGTCTGGAGATATCGATATGGCGTACAGCGAAAAAGTTCTTGATCACTACGAGAATCCCCGCAATGTGGGCTCTTTTGACAAAGAAGACAAGCAGGTGGGTACCGGCATGGTCGGCGCACCGGCCTGTGGTGATGTCATGAAACTGCAAATCAAGGTCAGCACCAGCGGTGTTATCGAGGATGCCCGCTTCAAGACCTATGGCTGTGGTTCGGCAATCGCCTCCAGTTCGTTGCTGACCGAGTGGGTAAAAGGCAAGACCCTTGACGAGGCCCGGGAGATCAGGAACACCGAAATCGCCGAGGAACTCGCACTGCCGCCGGTCAAGATCCACTGCTCGGTGCTGGCCGAGGATGCCATCAAGGCAGCCATCGAGAACTACCAGGAAAAGAACACCGCAGACCAGGTCGCCTGAGCCTGCGCGGTTCACTCAATCCGGAACGGGGCCATGAGGCCCCGTTTTTTATTGCAGCCGACAAGCCCCTGCACAAAGGGCACATACGCATGCTGGTATACTGAGCGCCGCAAGCAATCCCCGCCATGAACAAGCCCATCACACGCCTGTATCCACTCCCGTCCGGCGAACATACCCTGCAGGGACTGTACCTGGCGCAGGCACTCCAGGACCTGGGCAGACCCGGGAGGCCATTCGTCTACAGCAACTACATCACCTCGCTGGACGGCCGCATCGCCATCGCCAGCGAAGACCGGGCCACCCACCAGGTACCCGCTGCTATCACCAATCCACGCGACTGGCGCCTCTACCAGGAACTCGCTGGTCAGGCCGACCTGCTGATCACCAGTGGGCGTTTCTTCCGGCAGACCGAGATCGACGAGGCCCAGGACGTGCTGCCGGTCAGCAGGCATGCCGACTATGCCGACATCGGCGAATGGCGCAGCCGGCACGGACTCCCGCCACAACCGGACATCGCCATCCTCAGCCGCAGTCTCGCCATCCCGCTGGAATCGCTCGGGGCCTACCGTGATCGCCGGATCCTGGTCTTCACCGGCAGCGCGGCCGACCCGAGACGAGTAGACCAACTCAGGGCCAAGGGGGTCGATGTCCTGTTCGCGGGTTCGGGTCACGGGGCGGATGGCGGCGAAATGGTCGCAAAACTCGCGGACGAGGGCTATCGCAGCCTCTATGCCATCGCGGGCCCGGATGTGCTGCATACCCTGCTGGAGGCCCGGGTGCTGGACCGACTCTACCTGACGATAACCCACCAGCTACTGGCCGGTGATGCCTTCGATACACTAACCCGTGGCAAGCTGCTGGAACCGGCGCTCGGCATGCAGTTGCGCAGCCTCTACCTGGACACGCACGCACCGAATGGCGCCAGTCAGTGGTTCTCGTCGTTCGAGACCCGCAGGGATTGATCCCGTTTAACCCGCCCGGCAGGCGTTGAAGAATTTCCGTATCCTGTCGGTAGCAATTGCCTTGCCGCGATTGATGCCCTCGCAGCGGCGGGCCTCGCGCTGCCAGGCCGTCTTGCTGCGCACCAGCTCGGGCCAGAAGGGATAGCTCCGGCACTGTAACGGCCGTATCTTGTAAACACGGCATTGCCCCTCGCTGTCGAGGAACACGCAGCGTCCGTCGGGCCCTGAGGCAGCCACCAGCTCGCCCTCCTCCAGGCGTTCCAGGTAGCGGCGCCGGAACCAGCGGCGCGACAGCTGCAAATAGGAACGTATCGCCTCGGATTCCGCATCACTCATAAAGACGTAATAGTCGCCCCCCGCCACGCAACAGCGACCGCAACGGGTACACTCGAAACGCAGGGGCTGTTGTTCGAAGAAGGGCTTCATGTCTCCACCATCAAACCGGGTACCGCACTGTCCGCTGCAGTATCATGTCAGGGTTCGCACACCGCATCTGGATACAGGAGGACGCATTGTCCCATAACACCCGGTCAATCTACGAGGGCGAGGTCGTCAGACTCGGCATCGAGTCGCTGAGCTTGCCCAACGGGGAGCCACTGGAACTGGAGGTGGTACGCCATCCCGGCGGCGCTGCCATTGTGGCGCTGGATGACGCCAAAAGGGTCTGCCTGCTGCGCCAGTACCGGCATGCGGCTGGTGGCTGGCTGTGGGAACTACCGGCCGGGAAGATCGACCACGGGGAAGGGCCGCTGTCAACGGCGCAGCGGGAACTGGCCGAAGAGGCCGGCCTGCGGGCGGAAGACTGGCACAAGCTGGGCCAGGTCTTTACCACACCCGGTTTCTGCGACGAGGTTATACATCTCTACCTGGCGCGCCGCTTAGGCACGGCGCCCGTACAGCACCACGCACACGAACTGATCGAGGTTCACTGGCTGGATTTCGACACGGCGTTGCAGCAGGTGCGGGATGGCATCATCCATGATGCCAAGACCATGCTCGGGCTGCTGCTTGCCGCAGGCGTCAGGACATTCTAGACCGGATCGGGCACCGGCAATGCCACCGCTGGAACGATGTCATGTACCTTTGTCTCGTCCGCAACTATAGAGAAGCTGTCGGTTCCTACAAAATTGATAAGCTCGTCAGCCTCGGTGTCCATGAGGGCCTCACAGGTAAATGACACCCGGTAGTCCCCTGCCGGCAGGAAGCCCACGGTATATCCATAGACACCGTCATTCGGTACCCGGGCCGTGGCGATCGGATCGGGACCACCCATGCCATCCCCGTCCTCGTCATCCGGCGTGACAACCGTCCCGTCGAAAACATACACCGCACCGCTGCATTCCGCTGTGATCAGATCCGGGGAAACCGTGCCTGTCAGCGTGGCCACCTCCAGGTTGTCGATCAGACGCAGTGTGGGACGCAGCTTGTAATCGCAGCCATCGCAGGAAGGCAGGTGCACCGACTTGCGCAGGTCGAAATCAACGGTGTAATCAGTAACACTGCCTGCCGCCACGACAAAACCACTGTGCAGCTTCAGCCCGGTCTGAGCGCCACTGGGGATCCGCAGGTCCGACTGATTGCCGTTGATCACGATGTGGCCGGGATTCTCGTCCAGCACCAGGCGCATCCAGGAATACTGCCCTGCCGGGACCGTCACACCATCGAGCAGTAGAATCGTTTCACCATTGGCATAATCCGTCAGGTCGATCATGCAGGTAGTCATGTCGGTCTCGCACATTTCACCAGGCGCCGTAAAGTCGAACATCAGGCGTTC
>CAMYJI010000048.1 GCA_947258545.1 uncultured Ectothiorhodospiraceae bacterium | reverse complement strand
AGCACCCGGGGCTCCATGGCCTCGATGACGGGGGGCTTCTTGAAATCTTTTTTCTTCATTAACAATGCCTTATATTGTCGGGCCCCTGATTGGGTTCCCACACAGCAACACGCATGCGCAAAAATGTGGACAGCATCACAGAACTTGGATCGGCCGTATTTGGACGATCTTTAGGGGTAATTACTTATATTGCGGGGGCTTGGGTGTATTTCGCGGGGGTGTGGAGGGGGCATTTTGTAGGAGCGGTCTCCCGACCGCGATTGGTTTTCGCCGCCATCGCGCCGAAGGCCGGCGCTCCTACAGGTGTATCGCCAGCCTCTGTAGGAGCGGTCTCCCGACCGCGATTGGTTTCCGCCGCCATCGCGCCGAAGGCCGGCGCTCCTACAGGTGTATCGCCAGGCCCTGTAGGAGCGGCCTCCTGGCCGCGATTGGTTATGCGGGGTATCGCGGTCAGGGGACCGCTCCTACGGGATCAGGTCATCATATAAAGCGCCTTGCAGGCGCGAACACCCGGATCTAGCGCTGTGCGGCGAGCCGGTTTGGCGATTTGGCGCTGGTTTGCATACCGGCGCCGTTTGTCTGGAAGCTGACGCTGCAGCGCAGGCCGCCGGGGAGCTTGTAGTCCGGGTTGGGCAGTTCCAGGCGCACGCCGAAGGTGCCGCTGGAGGCGTCCACGACCCGGTCCACGATGGTGACCTTCGCCGTGTAGTTGCCGTCTTTCGGGGCCTCGGGTGTAACGTTCGCCTGCATGCCGGTCTGGATCTGACCGAAGAAGGATGCTGGGACGATGACTTCGACATTCAGCGGGTCGAGTTGTGCCAGTCGCAGGATGGGCTCGTCCTGGGCGAACTCGCCGGGGGCCTTGTAGCGGTCGACGACGACACCGGTGATCGGGCTGCGTACGGTACGCTGCTCGAGTTGAACCACGGCGCGCTCGTACTCCAGTTCCGCCAGGCGGTGATTCTCTTTGGCCTGCCTGATCTGCAGGGCGGCCAGGTTGGTCTCGGTCTCGACCTCGTCCTTCTTGTGCAGCGGCACCACCTCGTCGCGGTAGAGGCCGTCGAAGCGGGAGAGCTTGCGTTTGGCGAAGGCGTAGCTGGTCTTGTGGGTGCGCAGCTCGGCATCCATATCGACACGCGCCCTGGCCAGTTCCACGGTGGCGCGCTCCACGTCGGACTCGAGCTCGACCAGGGTCTGGCCCTTTTCCACCAGGTCGCTCTTCTCCACCGCGATGGTCTCGATCTTGCCCACCACGGAACTGTTCACATCGACCACCATGTAGGGTTCGATGAGGCAGTCCATTTCCGGTATCTCGCCAACGCTGGCCGGGGATGCCAGCAGTGTCAGCAGCAGGACTGTGAGGGCGCTGAGTAATTTTTGTTTATTCATTCTGATTGAATCAGCGCGCAGTGCGCGTCATCTCCATAGGTGCAAAGTTGTGTCCGGGTTCACAGACCTATAGTCGGCGGTATGACTGTGATCTTTAAAGGTTATCCCCTATATGTGCACCAGAATGGTGAGAAGGTGGGAACATGCGCGGTCGTCGGCATATAATAATAATATAAACAATAGGATATGAATTGTATCCACTCCTGAGGCCCTCGGTGCAAACGGCGCAACCCGCGGGCGGAATGACTATAGCTGTAGGAGCGGTCGCCTGACCGCGATAGGTTGTGACGCCATCGCGGTCAGGCGACCGCTCCTACAGGGTTTGCCGGTTGATGGTATCTGCGAGGCGCTCCTCCTACGATTTGGTAGGGTGCGCCTCTGCGTACCGTCGGGATTGGCGTTGATTCGGGATGTATGGCGCTTGTTTATATCTGGCGTGCTTTCACAATCTACGTAAGGTTCTAATGTGTAGCCGATGTAGCCCGGATGGAACGCCGTGAAATCCGGGGGAGATGGATGAAGGCCCCGGATTCCGTTTCTCTTCATCCGGGCTACGGCATTTATTCCGGTTGCCCGGTGAAGGCCAGCCGATGTAGCCCGGATGGAACGCCGTGAAATCCGGGGGAGATGGATGAAGGCCCCCGGATTCCGTTTCTCTTCATCCGGGCTACGGCATTTATTCCGGTTGGCCGGTGAAGGCCAGCATGCGGCCGAGCTGCTCGTCCATGCGTTCCAGTTCCCGGCGCTGGAAGCGCGCCGCACGCTCGGAGCGGAACTGGCACAGGGCGATCAGCACGCGGATGCGCCAGCGTGACAGGGGCTTCGCGCCACGGGCGCCAACGACGACCAGGGCGCGCAGGTACTTCGGAAAAAAGCGGGCGATGATTTCATCCTCCAGCGACAGGATGGATTCGTAGCTGCCGGGATCGCCCTGGCGCGCGCTGCGCCCGAACAGCTGGCGATCGATACGGCGCGCCTCGTTGCGTTCCACGGCTATCACGTGCAGGCCGCCGGACTCGGCGACCCCTTCACCCAGCGGGATGTCGGTGCCGCGTCCCGCCATATTGGTGGCAACGGTGACGCAGCCCGATTGTCCGGCGCACTCCACCAGGAAGGCTTCGCCCCGGTCCTGGCGGGCATTCAGTACCAGGTGGGGTAGATTGTCTTCGGTGAGCATGGCGCTGACGAGTTCACTGTCGTCCACCGAGCGCGAGCCGACCAGTACCGGGCGCCCCTGCTCGTGAAGCGCGCGCACCCGCTCCACCACGGCATTCCACTTGGCCTCGGCCGTGGCATAGATCCGGTCGGGGTGTGCGGCAAGCCGTGAGCGCATGCGTGGGGGAATCTTGACCACCTTGAGGCCGTAGACGGCGCTGAGCTCGCCGGCGGCCTCGCTGGCCGTACCCGTCATTCCCGCGAGGTGCAGGTAACGCTTGAAAAACCGTTGGTAGGTGATGCGTGCCAGGGCCTCGTTCGGGGAACTGATCTCGCAGCCCTCCTTGACTTCGATCATCTGGTGCAGGCCGCGTTCCCACTTGCGGTCCGCCATGATCCGGCCGGTGAAGTCGTCGATGATCTGCACCGTGTTGTCCCTGACCAGGTATTCCCGGTCACGTCGAAACAGGCGCAGGGCGGCCAGCGCCTGGGTGACGAGTTCCTCGCGGCGGGTCTTCAGGATCCACTGCCCCCGCAGTTTGCGGGCCAGGTCCTCGAGCCGGTCTTTGCCATGGGGCGTCAGCTGTATCAGGCGTTCCCGCTTGTGGATAACGTAGTCGAGATTTTCTTCCAGGTGTTCAGCTATTTCTATCGCCTGAACATAGGCACCGGAGAGTTCATCGCTGGTATTGCCCTGGCCGGATATGATCAGCGGTGTGCCGGCCTCGTCGATCAGGGCGCTGTCGGCCTCGTCGACGATGGCGAAACACAGGCCGCGCATCAGCAGCAGGTCGAGGCGCGCCGTATCCTGGTAGAGTTTCTCCGTTTGCAGGGTCAGGCGCCCCGGCGCCTTGCGCAGTACGATGCGGTCGCGCAAGTAGTCGAAGGCCAGCTGCTTGTTGGTGCAATAGGTAACGTCGGCGGCATAGGCCTTGCGGCGTATGTGCTCATCCATGCCTTCGACAATCGTGCCGACCTTCAGCCCGAGATAGTCGTAGACCGGTTTCATGTTGGCGGCATCCCGGCTGACCAGGTAGTCGTTCACGGTAATGACATGCACGGGGATACCGGCCAGTGCCGCAGTGCAGGCGGGCAGGGTGGCGGTGAGGGTCTTGCCTTCGCCGGTCTCCATCTCGGCGAGTGCACCCTGCACCATCGCCCAGCCCCCCATGATCTGTACATCGTAGTGGCGCTTGCCGAGAACGCGACGGGATACCTCGCGCACCAGGGCGAAGGCCTCGACGGTGTGCTTATCGATCAGGCCGTCACGCTGCAGACGTTTGCGTATGTCGCCGATGCGGGCCTTGAGTTCGCGCTCGGATAAGGCAGGCAGATCGTCACCGGTCTTGTTGACGCGCCGGGTGAAACGCCGCATGCGGCGCTGCTGACTGCCGCTGCGTGCGGCCATCACCCCACCGAGTTGCGCCAGACTGCGTTCGAGCGCGTTGCTCTCGGGCACCCGTCGCTCCGGATAACTGCCCAGACGCATGCCGGGGCGCGGCACCGGTTCTTTGTTGAACAGCCTAAACACCGAATTCCCTCATGAACAGCTGGCGCAGAGAGCGGCTCCACTGGGCGGCCAGTGGTTCACCGCCATGATCGAAGCGCACGTGGACACGCTGGCCGAAATGGTCTATTTGAGTAGCGTCCGCCAGTTTTAGCTCGAACTGGAAGACATTGTCGATGGATTTTAGGCCGTCCTCGCTCATGGGGTCGACGGTGATCTTGCCGCCACCGCGGGTACCGAGGGCACTGCTCGGCAGGGCATCCGTAGCGGCAGGGACCTCGCGTTCGATGTTGGCGGCAATGATTTCCCCGACCTGCCCGGCCAGTCGCACCTCGACATCCTCGGTACGCTGCCGGACCAGGGCGATGTCGGTCTGAGGTACCACCACCCTGACACTGGGTTGCGTGCCGTTCATGACATAGGCGACGATGCTGCCCTTCTTGCGGAACTGGCCGGGCAGATCGCTTGCGCCCGGCACAATCAACTGGCCGTTTCCGGGGCTGAGGATTTCCAGTTCTTCCAGATCCTGGCGCGCCTGCGCCAGCTCGGATTCGGCGGTGTCGATTTCCTCCCGCAGACCCTCGGCCTTGACATAGTCATCGACCCGTTCGGAGTTATAACGGGCCTGCAGTTCACGCAGGTGGGCCTCGAGCAGGTCCACCCGTGCCGCCAGCATCGGGTCCTCGCAGCTCATGATCGTCTCATCTTTCGCAACCCGGGCGCCCGGAGTGACCTGCAGCCGGGTGATAAAGCAGTCGCTCCCGGTGCGGATGCGTGACTGCTCGGGCAGCCAGACCACGCCCTCGGTACGTGTCGACAGGGGCACATTCATAAAGAATACCAGCCAGGTCGCCAGTGCGAGCAGTGCGAAGCTGGTGCCGACGGCGCGTATCCGCCGCCGGCGCAGGCGCGGGTTGCGGAACAGGTAAATGGCATGTTTTGCCAGCGGCAGCACGATTTGCATCACGGCTGCCCAAATGGCCAGCAGCACGCCGACCACGAAAAATTTTCCGGCAACATAGAGCAGGATCGCGAACATGATTGTCATGCGGTAGACAAAGGCCGCCAGTCCGTAGATCACGAACCAGGTCGCCTCGCCGCGCGCGGTGGCGGGTGATTCGATGCCCTCGACACCGAACAGGTAGCGCTGGACCAGGTAGCCGATATGGTTGTTGGCGCGATTGCCCAGGTTGGGGGTCTCGATGGCGTCGGCCAGCACGTAGTAGCCGTCAAAACGCAACAACGGGTTGCCATTGAAGATCAGGGTCGAGAGGCTGCCGATCAGCATGATGTTGTAGGCCACGGCGCTGACAATGCCCGACTCGACATTGATCCAGACAAACAATGCCAGCGCCGCGAGCAGCAGCTCGACAATCATGCCGGCGGAGGCGACCGCCATGCGCTTGCGCTTGTCATCGAAGGCCGTCGCGGCCGAGGCATCGACGTAGGGAATGGGCATGAGCACCAGGAACATGATGCCCATCTCATGCACCTCACCGCCCCAGACCTTGGTGGCGAAGGCGTGTCCCAGTTCGTGCAGGAGCTTAACCAGCGGATAGGTGAGCCATAACAGCACCAGGTTCTGGGGTGCCAGCACCCGGTCAACCAGGTTTTCCGTGATCGCTGACCAGTGCTGCCCCGCTACTGCCAGTGCGCTGATCACGATGACCAGCCAGACAGCAAAGGCGGTCCGGGTGAACAGCGGCCGGACCAGGTGTTGCCAGCGCCTGAGGAAGTTTTCCGGGTCGCACAGGGGAATGCGCAGTGACATCGGGCTCATCAGGCGCTGTTTCCACTGCTTGCGTTCCTTGTCCTGGTGGCGCTGGAATACCTCGAGGCTGTCCGGCGGGATGTCGCCTTGCAGGGCGTCGGCGGCATGCAGCTGCCCCAGCAGCTGCATGGTCTGATCCTGGTTCGGGGCGTTGTCACCGAGTTGTTCGAGGGCGCATTCCCAGATCTCGTTGACGCTGCGTTGACCGTTCATCAGGCCAATCAGGAAATACACGGCCGGGTTGAAGCGGAAGTAGCTGCCGGTGGCCTTGTCCTGCAGGATGTACCAGCGCTCGTCGCGGTAGTGGTGGCGGTGCACCTGGATATGTTCGCGCAGCTGCGGTTTCAGGTCCGCGATCCGGTACCAGAGCTGGCTATAGAGTGATTCGCTCATGGGTCAGCCCGCATTTCTCACCGAGATGGGTGATGCCCGAAAACACTCTGTCTTGCTGTTGATCTGCACTCTATTCATTGCCTTGGTATCTTAGTGTCACTTCTGTTCTGTTAACTCCCTCTCCCTGAGGGTGAAGGAATTCACTTTTCTCTTTTTTCTCTCGGTGAGAAATGCGGGCTACGGCCACCAGGACCAGGACCACAGGCGCAGCCAGTCGATCATCTTGTGGGTCCAGATCCAGATCAGCTTGCGCTCACCTATCTCGACCTTGGCGACACCCTCCATGCCGGGGCGCAGCTGCGCCAGTTCGGATTCGAGGCGTGCCTCGACCCGGAAGAAGTTGCTGCCCTCGCCGGCCTCGGAGACCGGTGTGATCTTCCCGATCGAGAGCGGCAATGTCTCGCCGGGCATGCCGGAGAGACGCAGTTTCCCGGTCTGGCCGATGTCGATTTCGCGGATGTCGTTTTCATTGACCTTGAGCACCAGCCGGTAGGCGTCCAGTGGCGCGACCTCGAACAGGACGTCGCCGCGTTCGACCGGGGAGCCCAGCGACTGGCTGAGATCGCCGCTCACCACCACGCCGTCGAACGGCGAGACGATGTGCAGGCGCTCGAGCTGTTCCTCGACCAGGCGCAGCTGGGCGCTGGCCTGGTCGATCTTGGCGCTGAGTATCGAGGCCTCGGCGCGCTCGTGCCCGGCCAGCGCGCTGCGATGTTCGCGGATGTACTGGTTCTTTTCGCTGGTCAGTTTCTCGTATTCCAGTTTCAGGTCCTTGTCGTCGAGTTCACCCATCAGCTGACCGCTGTGCACAATGTCACCGGCACGGATATCGGAGTTGTTGATGTAACCGTCGATGGGTGCAACCACGGCACGCTGTATCTGGCCTTCCAGTGAGGCATCGGCGGTGACCCGGTGCTGGCCATCGACCACGGCCATGAAGCCGACCAAAGCAACGGTGGCGGCTGTGACAAGCTTCATGACGATGTGGCGCGGGCCCAGTAGTTTGGCAAGCATTGAGCGCAAGGATTCGCCCGCCTTGCTGATCAGCCAGCGATCGTCGCGACGCTTTAGTTCCAGTGCCGGTCCAACCAGCACACCTATCTGCTTGAACAGCTCGATGGTCTGGATATCGAAGGGCTGCTCCCCGCTGCGTTCCAGGGTGAGGGCGCCGATCATCGCGCCATTGTCGACCAGGGGGATGGAGCAGATCGCACCATTGCCGTGTTGCCGCACCAGTTCCTCGTGGGCACGGGTGATGTGGACGGATTTATCCTGGTTCACCGGGTAGGCAATGGCCGTGTCCTGGTCGATGGCCTCTTCCATCGCCGCGGCAATATCCTTGACCAGGTTGCTCCTGGTATCGATGCGGGCGCTGTGCGACATGGCCTGGATGTGAATGCGTTCACCGTGCAGGAAGCCGATACTGGCGCGGTTGCACTCCATGCGCATGGCCAGTTCAGTCGCCAGTGCCGTGGCCGCGACCTGGAAGCGGTCGTGTTCGAGGCTGAGCGCGACCAGTTCCAGCACCGTGATCAGGTTCTGATTGTCCGTGGTGGTGTGCTGGTCGATCAGCATCTCCAGCCAGACCGATCCCAGCCTGAGCAATTGGGTCACCGAGCGGCGGCTGGCTTCGGGCAGGCTGTCGATTTCCAGGGCGACGATACCGATCAGCTGGTCGTTGATGATCAGGGGGTAGCCGATGGTGTCGAGCTGGCGCTGCGGGGTTACGCTGTTGTCGGGCATGCTGGTGACGACGCCCTGTTGCTTTTCCATGGCCGTCCGGGCGATGGCCAGCAGGGTCGGGGACGTGGTGATGCCCTCCGGCCAGCAGGCAACCGGCGAGAATGAGCCGTTCTCCGGGACACCCAGCATCAGGACGCCGCTTGTCACGCCCTGGATGAGCTTGCATTGCTGATCCAGCCAGGATTGTGCCAGTACATCCACTAATGTATCCCCTTGTAATACATGTAATTAATTCTAGTCAGTCTGCCGCTCCGCCAACCCTGTCCAGGACAGGACGGAACAGTATTCGGCGTCCCCGGCGGTTACGGGCAGGACCCGTTTCACCGGATATCTCTTTGAATATCGGCAGATGGCACTGATTCCACAGTCTTTTCAGATGGGCAGGGCCAGGCGGCCGTCCCGTTCCTGGAAACTTGTAGGAGCGCCGGCCTTCGGCGCGATTGTTTGTACGGGGTATCGCGGTCAGGCGACCGCTCCTGCAGGGCCGGATGAAATTTGTAGGAGCGCCGGCCTTCGGCGCGATAGTTTGTACGGGTATCGCGGCCAGGAGGCCGCTCCTACAAGGCCTGGCGATACACCTGTAGGAGCGCCGGCCTTCGGCGCGATAGTTTGTACGGGATATCGCGGTCAGGCGACCGCTCCTACAGGTGGCCTGCTCAACAATTATGCGTGGGATTGTGATGTTGACCGGTGCCCCGGCGCACTATGCGGAGGGCAGTCGACGGCGGCCACGCCGGATCTAAAGGTTTGGGTGGCACTAACGTTAATCTTTATATATGGTCGGCAACGTGGGCGTGTACAAGAAAGGCTGATGATAAAGACGAGGGGCATTTATCAATGACCGGGCAGCTGATGAAACGTCTGCAGCGTTCATCCCTGCTGGCCGGCGGCAATGTGGCCTACCTCGAGGCCCTGTACGAGGCCTGGCTCCACGACCCCGAGGGCGTGGCGCCGCAGTGGCGTAATTACTTTGAAAACCTCCCGCAGATCAACGGCGAAGACACCGTGGATCTGCCACATTCGGAAATTCGCGACGAGTTCGGCCGCCTGATCGGCCGGTTGCGCGGTCACCGTATCGCCAGCCTCACCGGTGTACGACTGGCGCAGGAGCAGAAGCAGGTACGGGTGGTGCAGTTGATCAATGCCTACCGTATCCTGGGTCACCGCCACGCCCGCACCGATCCCCTGCAGCGTCATGACCCAAGCCCGATACCGGAACTGGAGCTCGGCTATCACGGCCTGTCCGAGGCGGATTTTGACACGGTGTTCCAGACCGGTTCCCTGGTCGGCCCTGAGGAGTCCACACTAAAGGAGATCCTGTTCTCGCTTAACCGCACCTATTGCGAGACCATCGGTGCGGAATACATGCACATATCCGAGACTACGGAGAAACGCTGGATACAACAGCAGCTGGAAGGGGTCCAGTGTCATCCGGGCTATACCAACGAAATACGTCGCTGGTTGCTCGAGCGACTGACAGCGGCAGAGGGCATCGAGCGCCACCTGCATGCAAAATACGTTGGCCAGAAACGTTTCTCGCTGGAAGGCGGCGAGTCGCTGATTCCCCTGATGGGCGAACTCATTATGCGTGCTGGTTCGCAGGGGGCCAGGGAAATCGTCATCGGGATGTCGCATCGCGGCCGTCTCAACGTGCTGGTAAACATCCTGGGCAAATCCCCTGCCGAGTTGTTCTCGGAGTTCGAGGGGCGGCACAAGGAACTGCTTGCCACCGGTGACGTCAAGTATCACCAGGGCTTTTCATCGGATATCAGGACCCCGGGCGGGCGCGTGCACCTGGCTCTGGCATTCAATCCGTCGCACCTGGAGATTGTATCGCCGGTTGTACAGGGCTCCGTACGGGCGCGGCAGCAGCGCTACCATGACAAGGAATGCTGTAATGTCATTCCTGTTGTACTTCATGGCGATTCCTCCTTTGCGGGCCAGGGCGTGGTGATGGAGACCTTCAATATGTCCGACCTGCGCGGGTTCGCGACCCAGGGCACGGTGCACATTGTGGTCAACAACCAGATCGGTTTCACCACCAGCCAGGTCAAGGACGCGCGCTCGACGCTCTACTGCACGGATGTCGCGAAGATGGTGAATGCGCCAATCTTTCACGTGAATGGCGATGATCCCGAGGCCGTCTATTTCGTGACCCAGGTGGCGCTGGACTACCGCACGCGTTTCAGAAAGGACGTCGTCATTGACCTGGTATGTTATCGCCGGCACGGGCACAACGAGGCCGACGAGCCGGCGGCGACCCAGCCGCTGATGTACCACGAGATCAAGTCATTACCGACCACGCGCGAGTTGTATGCCAGCAAACTGATTGATATGAACGTCGTCAAACCGGAGGAGCCGGACGAAATGTTCGTGAAATACCGGGCCAAGCTGGATGCCGGTGAAGGCGTGACGTCGGGTGTACAGGCAAACCACCATGACGGCAATACCATCGGTGTGGACTGGACACCCTACATCGGGTGCGAGTGGGACGAGCCCGCCGACACGACTGTGACCCTGGAAACACTGCGCGGGCTCTCCAACGATTTGCAGCAGCTGCCGGAGGGTTTCGAGCTCAACAGCCGGGTTGCCAAAATCATGGATGACCGGCGCAAGATGGCGGCGGGTGCCCTGCCGGTCGACTGGGGTTGTGCCGAGGCACTGGCCTTTGCCACCCTGCTGCATGATGGCTATCCCATTCGTCTGTCCGGCGAGGACAGCGAGCGTGGTACCTTTTTCCACCGCCACGCCGTGCTGCACAACCAGATCGACGGCAGCACGTATACACCCCTGCAGCACCTTTCCGGGCAGCAGCCTAATTTCATCGTTATCGATTCGCTGTTGTCTGAAGAGGCCGTGTTGGCCTTCGAATATGGTTATGCCACCGCCGACCCGGGTTGCCTGGTGATATGGGAGGCCCAGTACGGTGATTTCGCCAACGTGGCACAGGTTGTCATTGACCAGTTCATCACCTCGGGCGAGGCTAAGTGGGGGCGGCTCTGTGGACTCACCATGTTCCTGCCGCATGGCTATGAAGGCCAGGGGGCCGAGCATTCATCGGCACGACTGGAGCGTTTTCTGCAAATGTGCTCCGGTCACAATATCCAGGTCTGCGCGCCGACCACGCCGGCACAGGCCTATCATATGTTGCGGCGCCAGATGCTGCGCCCGTTCCGCAGGCCATTGGTCGTCATGTCACCGAAAAGTCTGTTGCGCAACAAGCTCGCGACATCCAGCCTGGATGAGCTTGCCAACGGCGAGTTCAGGCCGGTGATCGGCGATGTCGATGTGCAGGACAGGAAGAAAATCAGCCGGCTGGTCATGTGCAGTGGCAAGGTCTATTTTGATCTGCTGGAACGTCGTCGCGAGGCCGGGCTCGAACACATCGCGATCGTCCGCATTGAGCAGCTGTACCCGTTTCCGTGGCGGCTGTTGCGCCAGGAACTGGCACACTACCCGAACCTCTCCGAGTACTACTGGTGCCAGGAAGAACCCAAGAACCAGGGTGCCTGGTATGCCACACGCCACAAGCTCCAGGAGGTGATTGGCGAGGATAACAGGCTCTACTATACTGGCCGCGAGGCGCTGCCCGCGCCGGCAGTCGGTTATCCCGGCCAGCATACCCAGCAGCAAGCTGCACTGGTGGCCGAGGCGCTGGGCCTGGCGGAATGAAAGGCCTGATGCCCGGCAACGACATGCACGGACAACTCACAAGGACAAGCTGATGACCATTGAAGTCAAGGTGCCTGCACTCCCGGAATCAGTCAGTGACGGCGTGGTGGTTGGCTGGCACAAGCAGCCTGGCGAGCCCATCCGGCGCGATGAGGCACTGGTCGATATCGAGACCGACAAGGTGGTATTGGAAGTGCCTGCCCCGGATGACGGTGTGCTGGAACAGATCCTGAAGAACGACGGTGACACGGTGACCGCCGACCAGGTCATCGGCATTATCAACAAAGGCAATGCAGGCGCGCCGGAGTTGCAGCCGGTTGCTGCGGCGGCTCCCGAATCCCCTGCCAACAACAGCCTGCCACAGAACGCTGCCATGGGCCCGGCGGCACGCAAGCTGGTGGCAGAACACCATATCGATCCAGTGCAGATCAGCGGCAGCGGCAAGGACGGCCGTATTACCAAGGCGGATGTCCTCGATTACGTAAAGCGGCAAGCCGCTGAACCGGCTGTCGCCCCGGCACCGGTTGTCATGCCGGCAGCGGCTGCGTCTCCGGCACCGGTGAGAGCCGAGCCCCGGTTGACGCCCGGCCTGCCCGAGTTTGACGAGGACCGGCCACAGAAGCGGGTGCCGATGACCCGCTTGCGCGCGCGTATCGCCGAACGCCTGCTGCAGGCAACACAGACAACCGCGATGCTGACCACGTTCAATGAGGTCAACATGCAGCCGGTCATTGAACTGCGCGCGAAGCACAAGGAGGCGTTCGAGAAGAGCCACGGCGTAAAGCTGGGATTCATGTCTTTTTTCGTGAAGGCATCGGCGGAGGCGCTAAAACGCCACCCGGATATCAACGCCTCGATCGATGGCGATGACATCGTCTACCACGGCTATTGCGATATCGGCATCGCCATCAGTACCGAGCGTGGACTGGTTGTGCCTATCCTGCGTAATGTCGAGTATATGACGCTGGCCGAGATCGAGACCTATATCATGGAGTTCTCCGACAAGGCGCGTGCGGCCAAGCTCGAGATGGAGGATATTACCGGGGGCACATTCACCATTTCCAACGGCGGGGTGTTCGGGTCCATGCTGTCGACGCCGATTCTCAACCCGCCGCAAAGCGCCATTCTCGGTATGCACAAGATCCAGGAACGTCCGGTGGTGGAGAACGGCGAAATAGTCGTGCGCCCGATCATGTACCTGGCACTGACCTATGACCACCGCATCGTGGATGGCAGGAGCGCGGTCACGTTCGTGACCACCATCAAGGAGCTGCTGGAAGAGCCGGCCAGCATGTTGCTGGACATATAAAGGATAGTGGAGTATCGCGGTCAGGAGACCGCTCCTACAAGGCCGGGTAAAATTTGCAGGAGCGCCGGCCTTCGGCGCGAGAGATATTTCGCGGTCAGGAGACCGCTCCTACAGGGCCGGGTGGAATTTGTAGGAGCGCCGGCCTTCGGCGCGAGAGATATTTCGCGGTCAGGGGAGCGCTCCTACAGGGCCGGATAAAATTTGCAGGAGCGCCGGCCTTCGGCGCGATTGTTTCAGAGATATTTCGCGGTCAGGGGACCGCTCCTACAGGGTCGGGTAAGATTTGTAGGAGCGCCTCGCAAGCGCGATAAAACTTTACTAGCAGCTCTGCGGTGAATATACATGACGAATAAATATGATGTTGTTGTGATCGGGGCGGGACCGGCCGGTTATGTCGGTGCGATCCGCTGTGCGCAGCTGGGGCTGAAGACGGCGTGCGTTGATGAATGGATCGGCAAGGACGGTGCACCGGCCCTGGGCGGTACCTGCCTGAATGCGGGCTGCATACCTTCCAAGGCCCTGCTGGAGAGCTCGGAGTTCTACGATCGCATCCGCCACGGTGGTGCGGCGCACGGTATAGTTGCCAGGGATGTCGGTCTCGAGGTTGGTGCCATGATGGACCACAAGGACAAGATCGTTCGGGACCTGACCGGCGGTATCGAAACCCTCTTCAAGGTCAACGGCATCGAATGGATACAGGGACACGGCAAGTTGTTGGTGGACCGCCAGGTGCAGGTCACCGCGCACGACGGTGGAGAGCAGACCCTGTCAGCCGGCAATGTCATTCTGGCCACCGGGTCGTCACCGGTGGCCATCGATGCGGCACCTCTGGAGGGTGAACGGATCGTGGACTCCGCCGGGGCGCTCAACTGGACAGAGGTCCCGCAACGTCTCGGCATCATCGGAGCCGGCGTCATCGGGCTGGAGCTTGGCAGCGTTTGGCGGCGCCTGGGGTCCGAGGTCACCCTGCTGGAAGCGCAGGATGTTTTCCTCTCCATGGCCGACCAGCAGCTGGCCAGGTCGGCACTGAAGCTGTTCGGGAAACAGGGTTTGGATATCCGGTTGAGTGCCTGCGTGAAATCAACCCGGGTAGCCGGCGCTGCGGTCGAACTCGAATACGAGGACCCGGACGGGACTCATGCACTGAGCGTCGATCGCCTGATCGTCGCCGTGGGCCGGCAGCCGTACACGGAAGGGATCGCATCGCCGGAGACTGATCTGCTGTACGACGAAGGCTGCTTCATCCATGTCGATGAGAACTGCTGTACCAACTTGCCCGGTGTCTACGCGGTGGGTGACGTGGTGCGCGGGCCCATGCTGGCACACAAGGGTTCGGAGGAGGGGGTTGCCGTTGCCGAGCGTATTGCCGGCCAGTCCGCGACAGTTAATCTCGAGACCATTCCCTCGGTAATCTATACGCACCCTGAAATCGCCTGGGTCGGGAAGACCGAGGAGGCGCTGAAGAAGGCCGGTGTTGCCTATCGTAGTGGTGTGTTTCCGTTAACCGCCAGCGGGCGTGCACGCGCCATGCAACAAACAGAGGGTATGGTGAAAATGCTCTGTGAGGCCGATACCGACGAGGTGCTTGGCGTGCATATACTCGGTGCGCATGCGTCGGAGTTGATCGGCCAGGCCGTCATTGCGATGGAATTCGAGAGTAGCAGTGAAGATATTGCACACACCGTGTTCGCGCATCCGACACTGTCCGAGGCGCTGCACGAAGCCGCGTTATTTGTTGACCGTCGGGCCATCCATATCGTCAACAAGAAGTCATCCTGATTGTGTTGATGGGCACGGCCTGCGGCCTTTGCCCATCCTGCGGTTTCTACGCTCCGCACAGAATGACGGCTTGGGGAAAATGGGACTGCTTCATTTGGCAGGTTCTGGCAGGCCGGGCCGGGTCCATTCGGAGTCGGCAATCCAGTTCAAGAACTTCTCTCGGTCCATGGGTTTGCTGATGTAATACCCCTGGCCATGGTGACAGCCCATGCTCTTTAGTTGGTAGAGGGTCTGCACATCCTCGATACCTTCTGCAATCACGCTGAGTTCGAAGTTTTCTCCGAGGTTGATCATGGACTGGACGATACGACCATCGTTGACATCCGTCGCCATCCCCTTGACGAATGACTGGTCGATTTTCAGTTCGTGTACGGGCAGCTGTTTCAGGTAGCCGAACGAGGAATAGCCGGTACCGAAATCATCAATGGACAGCCTGACGCCAAGTTCGCGCAGACCATGCAGGGTCTCGATGCTGGAGTCGGGGTTTTTCATAACCGCGCTTTCAGTCACCTCGATCATCAGCTTGTCGGGCGAGGTATCCCATGTTCGTAATGCACGCATTACCAGTTCGACCAGTTCATATTCGGCCAGGGTACTCGCGGACAGGTTAACCGCCATCCTGAAATCCGGCCACAGGCGCCTGATCTCGACACCCTGGCGTAATGCGGTGTTGAGGCTCCACAGGGTCAGGGGAAAGATCAGGCCGTTATCCTCCGCCAGCGGAATGAACTCGTCCGGACCGATGAATCCGCGCCCGGGGTTGTTCCAGCGAATCAATGCCTCCGCCCCGATCATGCGGTGTTGCTGCAGATCGACCTTGGGCTGATAGTAGAGTTCGAGTTCGCTTTTTGTTATTGCATGTTCAAGTTCGCGTACCAGTCCACTCGTTACAATGCCTGTCTGCTGACTGTTGTCGGCTATCTGGTAGGATTGGTAGGTTTCCCGGGCCGTGTACATGGCCCTGTCCGCCTGTTGCAGCAGTACATCGATGGTGCCGCCATGTTCCGGAAATACCGCAACACCAGCATGCACCTTGATATCGACACGGCGTCCGTCATCCAGGAGGATTTCGTCGAGTGATGCGATCAGTTTGTTGGCGGCCAGTTCCGCGAGGTGCGGGCTCTTCAGATTCAGCAATGCCAGCGCGAACTCGTCGACACCAACACGTCCGGCGATGTCCTGCTGCCGCTTGACAGATTGTATGCATTCAGCGACCTGCCGCAGGATCTGGTCTGCGACGCTGTAGCCGTAAACGGAGTTGATCGACCTGAAGCCTTTTATATTCAGCAGGATGACGGCGAGGGTGGCGTCCTGTTGTTCATGCTCACAGAGCATGCTGTCAGTGGCGCTGAAGAATTCGCCGCGCCCGGCGATTCCTGTGAGTGTATCCATGAGCCGGTTATTGCCGATTGTGCCTGCCGCGTGACGCGCGGTCATGCATCCTAGAGATAGTAATCAGTCGGATCGATATCAAAATCTTCCGGTTCCAGGGCCTGGGCGATGGTCAGCCGCTCCGCCAGGGTCTCCTCTTCATATTTCATCAGATCGAGAATATGCGGTTTCTCGTAGGGTACCTTGTCGGCATTCATGATCAGCAGCAGTTTCGGGCTGAGACGCCGGACGCGGTTCTGGGACAGGACAATAGCGACCTGCCCGGAATTCAGTTCCACCAGGGTGCCTGTCGGGTAGATACCCAGGCACTGGATGAACTGCTCCACCAGTTCCTCCTGAAAATCGGTGCCACGCCACTTGTAGAGTTCGCGGATCGCATCATGCGAGGAGACGGGTTTCATGTAGGGGCGCTCGCTGGTCATGGCATCATAGCAATCGATGATTGCGGCGATGCGGCCGCTGACGGGAATCGTCTCGCCCTTGAGTTTCTGCGGGTATCCCTTTCCGTTGAGCCGCTCATGGTGGGTTGCCACCATTTCAATCGTGGTCCTGGAGATATTGTCTGCAGCAACCAGCATCTCCACGCCGAATGTGACATGACTCTGCATCGTGCGGAATTCCTCTTCCGTCAGTCGCTCCTGTTTTTCCAGGATCTCTTTGGGCACCTTGAGTTTGCCGATATCGAGCAGCAGTGTACCCATGGCTATGTCTTTCAGTTCATCCTTGGGAAAGCCGAGGTGACGACAGAACGTGGCGGCCAGTGCGCAGGAATCAATGGCATGGGAATAACTGTAGGTATCCTTGGTCTTCAGTTGGCGCAGTAACATGAAGGCATCCGGGTTACGCAGCACACTGTCGGTGATCTCGTCTACGGCCTCCTTGACGGCCGGCACACTGAGTTTTTCCTTGTTGCGGATATCCTTGAACAGGTCGTCGACCAGGCGCTGTGATTTCCTGTAGCTTTCCCTGGCCGGTCCCAGCTCATCCTCAACAGCGACGGTATCTTTGTATTCGTTGTCGTGGGTTTTCAATTTGGAAACCTGTACCAGATCCCGCATGGTCACCTTGCGGCTCGGGTCATGCTGGAGGTAAACATCCGGGGCATCGATGCCGCGCTCAATATTGATGTAGACGAACTCGCACAGTTCCTTGAGAATCTCGATCTCCCGCTGTTTTTCCAGCTTGAATCCCTGGAACATGAAGGGTGTCTCCACCCAGGGGCGGTCGAGTTCCTGGACGTACATCCCCTCCATCAGGTTCACGGTACTGATGCGGCGGGTGAATGCCGGGCGATTCTCGCTATCGGTAGTTTCAGTAGCAGCGTGCATGGTGCTCATTGGCGCGGTCCCTGATCTTATTAGGTTAAATATTGAGATATATGCCAGATCTATCGGCATGCAGTGACCGGTCTTGAGTGGATTCATGCAACCGCCAGGCGGGGTTCAGGGCCCATCACTAGCGGTAATCCCGAGCGTCGAGAGGCAGGCAGGTTTGTGCGATGACATGACTGCCCAGAGTCGCCCGCACCGGGCAGATAGACCTATGTATCCGCTTGAATAGAAAGATAAATTGACCGCTATACGGTCCTTGCGCAGGAATGGATCCGGCGGGGCCGCAAGGTATCCGGGCCCGGCTGCTGTTTTACCCCTTCGCCCCTTGAGGGGAGAAGGTTGGGATGAGGGGCGTGAAACAGGGTGTCACCGTACGGGTGGATGATTATGTTTTGGGGCGGCAACCTGTAGGAGTGGTCTCCTGACCGCGATACCGCAATCAGCAATCGCACCGAAGGCCGGCGCTCCTACAATAAATTTAATGCAGTTTAATTGCCGGAGACCCAGCGGGACCCGCCGGGTGTGGTTTCTTTCTTCCAGAACGGGGCCGAGGTCTTCAGGGTGTCGATCAGGTATTCACAGGCCTGGAAGGCGGCCGTGCGGTGTGGGCTGGCGGCGGCGATGAACACGATGCGGTCATTCGGTGCCAGTGGACCTACCCGGTGAATGATTATGGCATCGGTCAGTTCCCAGCGCCGGCGTGCCTCCTGCTCGATATCAGCCAGCGCCTTCTCGGTCATGCCGGGGTAGTGTTCCAGGGTCATCTCGCGGATGGTCTCGCCCTCGTTGAGGTCGCGGACCAGCCCGACAAAGCTGACCACGGCACCGGCCTGGCCGGCGCAGCGGCCGCGTAGCTGTTCGAGTTCGCTGCCTGGATCAAAATCCTCTGTCTGTACGCGGATCATGATTCTGTTCCTTCACCCAATTGATCGCACCTGTAGGAGCGGTCTCCTGACCGCGATACGCCGCATGGACAATCGCGCCGAAGGCCGGCGCTCCTACAACAACATAACGCACCTGTAGGAGCGGTCCCCTGACCGCGATGTCCCGCATAGACAATCGCGCCGAAGGCCGGCGCTCCTACAACAACATAACGCACCCGTAGGA
>CAMYJI010000047.1:23913-34007 GCA_947258545.1 uncultured Ectothiorhodospiraceae bacterium | reverse complement strand
AAATCATCTCGAATATGAAGCATTTCCCAAATATCTGATGGCGAAATCACGAAATCACATGAATGCAGCTGTCAGCGTGAATTAATCAGAGCTTCCTTAAGCAATAATGATAATTATACCCATCACCAGTGCCATCACCAGTGCCATTGCCAGCTTAGACAATATCGTCAGCAAGTTGATGTTCCTGCAGTCTGCCGGAATCATCTCCTCTGCATCATAGAGCTGTTGTAACCGAATAGTCATATTAAATTACCTTTCACGCTTTCACACTTGCAGCGTAACGCATCAGGTACGTTCTGGCTGTAAAATTGTAGCCTTCAGTTGTGTAAACTATTCACGTTCTATGGTGGCCAGTTGGCCTGGTACTAAGGGCGAATAGCTGACGGTCTTGTCACCTAATACCAGTGAACTGTCTGCATTTGACTCAGATCATGGCAGAAATCGGGGCACAACCGGCACTGATTGACAGATTGACATCACATCGGCGGAGTCAATTACGCGCTCCGATCTAATCCGGAAGTTCGGCGTATAGAGAGTTTGGCCCTTGCTCGGATGTTCTCACTAGTACAAATGTATTAGTTTAATTGACTCTTTTATTTGCTAGGATTCCGGTTGATTGCCATTAAGAAAAGCCATTTCCTGGGTAGAAATTATTGCTAATGTATTGCACGTGCATGTGTATTTAATTGCGCGCTCTTGTTCAATAAATTTAAAAGGATTTAATATGCGAAAAAATATGATCTACATATCAATAGTAATTATGTCAATAATTACGACAGATGTTATTGCAGGCGGTAAAGATTGCAACTCTCTCACAACAGTGTACGGTACAGTAGACACAATAAATGTGAGCGAGACGATTCAAGTAGGAACCATTCACCTTCAACTAATGGCCGAAAATGGTACCGTAAAATTCGAAGAAAATGGTGCTATTGTAGGCAGGGTAACTTCGTCAGATCCGGAAACAGGTGAATCAACGCTTGATCATCATATTTTCTTTGCTGACGGTAGCAGAATAGAAACTGAAGGTGACCAGGCGCAAATAACTTCGTTTAATTCAGAATGTTCATTCAATGTCAGCGAAACAATAAGTAACTTCTGGGGAACAAAAAAATTCAAAAGGGCATCGGGTGAGATTTATGCGATTGGGGTCGTGAGTTTTTGCGACGGTGAAAATGGTAACCACTTCGAATTGTCAGGAACTGTATGCCTTAAGTAATAATTGCCTCATATCGGTATCTGATTGATATGGCGGCCTGCGGGCCGCCATTTTTTTATTTGCAATAATCCTGTGCGGTGACCCGCTGCACAGGATCTTCGCCAGGGATCGATGGTCAGGTGATTACCGTGGGTTCAATGCGTCCCGTGCGTTTCTCGATCTCCGCTTCCCTGACGGCAATCTCGACCAGGGGTTGCATCACCTCAGAGGTCTTGCGGAGCTGGTTTTCAGGATCAGGCTCGAATGCCTCGAGATAGACTCTCAAGGTTGCGCCCTCTGTTCCGGTGCCTGAGAGTCGATAGACGATACGAGACCCATCGGTGAAACCGATGCGGACACCCTGATTTTCCGAGACACTGCCGTCAACCGGATCGGTATAAGCGAAGTTGTCGGCATAGTCGACTGTGTAGCCGTCCAGCGTTGAGTCCGGTAGGTCTGCCAAACGTTCCTGCAGATGGGTCATCAGGTCATTGGCGACTTCTGTGTCGATCCCTTCATAGTCATAGCGGGTGTAGTAATTGCGGCCGAACCTGCGCCAGTGTTCCTGCACAATCGCCTCCACGGATTTCTTCCTCACCGCCAGCAGATTGAGCCAGAAGAGTACCGCCCAGAGGCCGTCTTTCTCCCTGACGTGATTGGAACCGGTGCCAAAACTCTCCTCACCGCAGAGTGTGATGCGTTTTGCATCCAGCAGGTTGCCGAAAAACTTCCAGCCGGTCGGTGTCTCATAGCAGTCCAGGCCCAGTGCCTGGGCCACCCGGTCGACTGCCTGACTGGTTGGCATGGAACGGGCCACCCCGCTGATGCCGCCGGCATAACCCTTGATATGATGGGCGTTGGCGGCCATCACCGCCAGGCTGTCGCTGGGGGTAACAAAGAAATTGCGCCCCAGAATCATGTTCCGGTCTCCGTCGCCATCGGAGGCGGCTGCAAAATCGACAGCGTTGCGCCCGGATGTCAGGGCAACCACTTCATGGGCATGTACCAGATTGGGATCGGGGTGACCGCCGCCGAAGTCTTCCTTGGGATCGCCATTGATCACGGTGCCGGGTTCCGCTCCCAGCATTTCTTCCAGAATGCGTCTGGCATAGGGACCGGTGATCGCGTGCATGGCGTCGAAGCGCATGCTGAAGAGTCCAGAGTTGAACAGTTGGTGAATGCGCTTGAAATCGAACAGCTCTTCCATCAATGCGGCGTAGTCCGCCACAGAATCGATGATCTCCACAGTGGTTTCCCCCAGCGCCAGGGAGCCGATGGTATCGATATCGATTTCCTCAGCGGTGAGGTCCCGGTATTCGCTTATCTCCAGGGTGCGCGCGAAGATGGCCTCGGTGACTCCCTCCGGGGCCGGGCCGCCATTGGCTGTGTTGAACTTGATGCCGAAGTCCTCGTCCGGGCCTCCCGGATTGTGGCTGGCGGAGAGGATGATGCCGCCGTTGGTCCGGTATTTGCGAATGATGCAGGAGGCGGCCGGCGTGGAGAGCAGGCCGCCTTGCCCGACAATGACTTTGGCCACTCCATTGGCTGCCGCCATGCGAATGATGATCTGGATCGCCTGCCGGTTGTAATAACGGCCATCACCGCCCAGGGCAAGCGTGCCGCCCTTGAGGTCCGTCTGGGTGTCGAATATCGACTGGACAAAGTTCTCCAGGTAGTGGGGCGCCTGAAATTGCCTGACTTTTTTGCGCAGACCGGAAGTGCCGGGGCGCTGATCAGCAAAGGGTTGGGTGGTCATGGTTGAAATTTCCATTATTGTCTTTCGTCCCTGTGTGGTTCATGACAAGTATATTCAATCATGTCTGCGAGTGGAAATAGAACACCCGGAAGGAGACATCAGTAATAACAGGTCCTGCTTCAGACGGCGTCATCAGGCGGTATCTATCCTATGAAAAGGGAGAACGGATCTCTCATGATGTAGAACAGTGTAGACCTATCCTGCCTAATTCCTATTAGTCCTGTGCCAGGGCCTGAGGCTACAGTTTTAAAGGTAAAGTAAATGGATCAGAGACATGAATGCTGTCTATGACGCTCGGCTAAGGCACCTCTCCCACTCTTGGGAGAGGGACAGGGTTGTTTCTCACCCCTCATCCTAACCTTCTCCCCCTGGAGGGAAGAAGGAATTAAGTGGGACAGCAGTGGTGCTGATTCCTTTGATTTCTGTTCCTTTTTTTCCGGAAGTTGGTGAAATCACCGTCGGTTCGAGAAGTTTTGTAGGAATAATCACGGCGATTTATACTCTCAGAGTACGAACCCAGCGATCATATTATGGGATGATGTTCACACACACCGGATTGTTGCGTCATGAAAAGACTGCTCACCTCGACCCTGTTCACACTGCTGATCGTCTTACTGGTACCAGCCGTCTACGGTGATGCGGCGGGGCAGTACCGCCTGGCCCAGCGCTACGCAGCGGGCAAAGATGTTGACCGGGACTTCAAACAGGCCGTCGAATGGTACCGTAAGGCCGCCCTGCAGGGCCATGCCCGGGCCCAGACCAACCTGGGTAATCTCTACCGGTCGGGGCAAGGTGTCGACAAGGACTACGGCGCAGCACTGACATGGTACCGCAAGGCCGCCGCACAGGAAGATACCAAGGCGCAGATCAATCTTGCCATGATGTACGCCCGGGGTATGGGCGTGGACAAGGACGAGGCCGAAGGCCTTGCCTGGTTGCAGCGTGCCGCAGTTGGGGACGACACCCAGGCCATGGTGCAACTGGGTAACCTGTACCTGCAGGGCAAGGGTGTCGAGAAAGATTACGTACAGTCCACCCAATGGTTTCGAGTGGCCGCGGAAAAGGGTGATGTTATCGCCCAGCACAGCCTGGGCCTTGCGTATTTCAGGGGTAAGGGCGTCAAGAAGAATTACAAGGATTCGGTCAAGTGGCACCGCAAGGCGGCGGACAAGGGTTACCCGCCTGCCGAGTACAGCATGGGATTGCGTTACGCCAAGGGGAGCGGTGTCGGCAAGGACACTGGCGAAGCGGCAAACTGGTACCGCAAGGCTGCCAAACACGGGCATCCCGATGCCCAGAACAATCTGGGCCTCATGTACAAGAAAGGCCAGGGCGTCAGTCGGGATTACAGTGAGGCGCTGGACTGGTTCCGCAAGGCCGCAAAGCGCGGTCATCCCCATGCGCAGTTCAACCTTGGCAGGATGTACCAGCAGGGTCTGGGTGTGAAGCAGGATCCCGAGGCTGCCCGGGAGTGGTATCGCAAGGCGGAGAAGACCGGGCACAAGGGAGCAGCGAAGGCATTGAAATCTCTGGAAGGCGGTTAAGTCAGGGTGTGAAGTACTCACAAATCGGGCCAGAGAACAATTTTCACTGATATTAGAAATATTTACTCTCTGACCCGGATTATTCGATTTTCATTTACAGGGAGAGCCTGATGGAAGCACACATTTCACACGAGAACATGATTTCCTTTCTGCTCACAACCCCGATGTTTGAGGACCTCGTACCATTGGAGATCAGAGAGATCATCCATATCGTCGAGGTACAAAAATTTCAATCCGGGGATATCATCTTCCGCGAAGGTGAACCCGGAAATGCCTGGTATGCCTTGTATAGCGGGGAAGTAGAGGTCCTGAAACGATCGAACAGCGCCGAGAAAACAATCAAGACCCTCGGGCCCCGATCTTGTTTTGGTGAAATTGCTGTCCTGGATGGCTTGCCACGTTCCGCGACCATTCGCACCACAGAGGATAGCGTCGTCTTGCGCATCCCGCAGGATAAGTTCAAGGAACTGCTCGATAAGGATCACCTGATTGCCTACAAACTAATCCAACATATGGCACTCATGCTCGCAAGTCGACAGCGCGCCAATACGGAAACCCTGTCAAAACTGCTGCTAGCTAATGAACTTTCGGATATCCATGAAGGCATAATGGGGATAGTCGGAGATTCTTCTGTCAGGGAATAATCCCCGCCCAAAACAGTCAAAGGACCGCGTACGATGCTTTCGTGAAGTCCCCTGTTGTTGCCTAAGTCAGATCACTGCCTGTATCACTTTGAGTTCGGCGAATACCTAGCAGGGTAGCCTGGTGGGTGTCCGCAGGGTTATTTCGACTCAATTGTCAATATTTTGACTAGCATCAATGCGGTTCATATCGATATGTGATTATTATTTAAATGTAGCAAAACAAACAGTTTGTGTATGTACGAAAGTTTGTAATGGAGGAAGCGTCATGAAAAGGAAATTCATTACAACCGCAATGCTGTTCGCAGCACTATGCCTTTCCATAGAGACCAGTGCAAAAGGCCCCCCTGGTAAAACGGTTCTTTTAAAGGATGCAAATGGAGTCACAATAGGACGTGTGATTGGAATGGAGACCGTCGGCTGGCCTTATGTCTTGACTCAGGAGGGATACCGTACCTTCTTTCGAAGTGGCAACGGGAAGGTGTCATTGGTTCCGGATGACGGCGTCTATTATAAAACTGCTGACTGCACTGGAAATGCGTATGTAAGCAGAGGAATGTATCTGGGGACGGTATTTTCACCAACACCTCAATTAGACCAGGTTTATGGAGAGGGTGCTCCCTATCCACCTCTCTATATTCCTCATGAGGAACCGAAGGTGACAGGAGACGTCTTTTCAGTTCTAACCATTGATGGTTGCGAACTCCTTGATCCACCGGAGTTTGGTGCTAATGGCTACCCGGCCTACCCGAACGATCCGGCTGTGACGGGTATACAGAATACCGCCTATCCAACCCGGCTGTTGATTGAATAGCTGAAGCCAAGCTGTTTTGTTTAGGGTAAGTGCTGTAAATAAATTTGCTTAATTCAGGTGTGATAGCGGCGGCCTTCATTTATTAGCTGGTCGCCGTTTATGTTTGGTCTTCAGATGTTGAAGATTTCACAAAGCACCATTCGTGTCAGCGCACTTTTAACTTGCAATGAAAGTAGAATATATGCACTGACACATTTTCCCATCGCGCAAACAGTGACAGGGGTACTATCTGTCAGACCGGACGCAGGCCGTGGGTACTCAGCGGCAAGGAGTGGATGGGATTGCCGGTTGCGGCATACAGCGCGTTGCAGAGTGCCGGGGCAGCGGGCGGCAGCGGTGGCTCGCCCATGCCGCCCCAGAAATCGCCACTGGCGACGATGTGGGTTTCCACCACCGGCATCTGCCGCAGGGTCAGCATCGGGTGGTCGTCGAAGTTGGCCTGCTGTACCCGCCCGTTGTGAATGGTGATGTCGCCAAACAGCGCGGCGGTCAGGCCGTAAGTGATCGCACTTTCCACCTGGGCGGCGATGGTGTCGGGATTGACCACCTGCCCGGGGTCGATGGCGCACACGACACGCAGCAGCCTGAAGGTCCCGTCAGTGTTGACCTTGACCTCCACGACCTGTGCACAGTGACTGCCGTAGGAGGTCTCGATGGCGAGGCCGCGGAAGGTGTGTTCGGGCAGTGGTTCACCCCAGCCGGCCTTTTCCGCGACGGCCTGCAGTACCGCACGCTGTTTGGGTGCCTCCTTGAGCATCCCGAGCCTGAATTGATAGGGGTCCTGGCCGGTCTCGTGCGCAACCAGGTCGAGAAAGTGTTCGCGAAAATACGCGTTCTGGGCATGGTTCACCGAGCGCCAGAATCCGACCGGCACGTGCAGCGTACGCATGGCGTAGTCCGCCCGGTAATTGGGTACGGCATAGAATGTGTCGGCGATGCCCTGCAGCGCGACCGGGTCGGCCCCATCCGCGGCCTTCATGCCCAGCGAAGTCAGAATGGAAGGTGCGGCGACACGCACGCGCATGCCGGTGAGCCGTCCCGCGCTGTTCACTGCCGCCGTCATGCGCGCCATACTGGCCGGGCGGTAAAAGTCATGCTGCGTGTCTTCCTCGCGTGACCACATCAGCTTGACGGGCCTGCCAACCGCCTGCGCGATACGCACTGCCTGCTCGGTAAAATCCTGGTTGGCGCCGCGCCGGCCGAAACCACCACCGAGCTGGGTATTGTGCACTTCGACCTTCTGCGGATCGACGCCCGCGGTGCGCGCCGCTGTTTCCAGGCTGGCACTGGCGTTTTGGGTGGGCACCCAGACCTCGACCCGGCCATCCTTGTGCACGGCAGCGGTGCAGGTCATCGGTTCCATGGTCGCATGTGCAAGGTAGGGCGCGTAGAAGGTCGCCTCGATCTGCTTCCCGGGCGCTTGAACGGCGACGTCCGGCTTGCCGCGCTCGGCCATGACCACGGTATCTTTCGCTGCCAGGCCGGCCTCGAGGCTGGCGCGGATATCGGCGTCATTGACCGCACCATTACCCGCGTCATCCCATGTCACCGGCAGGACCTGCAGCGCCTGCTGTGCCTGCCACCAGCTGTTTGCCACTACCGCCACGGCATTATCGAGTGCCACCACGCGCACCACGCCGGGCCGTTTTTCGATCGCCGCGGCGTCATGCGCCTTGAGCTTGCCGCCGAACACGGGGCAGGCGCGAATCGCGGCGTGCAGCAAGCCGGGGATGTCTACGTCGGTGCCAAATACCGGTTTGCCCGCTATCTTGTCCGGTATATCCAGGCGCTTGACCGGGGTGCCCAGCAGCTGCCAGTCCCCGGGTTCTTTGAGAAACACCAGCTTGGGGGGTTCCAGCGTTGCGGCTGCAGCAGCCACCGCGCCAAAGCTCAGCGTGCGGCCTGTCGGTGCATGGGTGATGACACTGTTCGCGGCACGGCAGTCTTCGACTGGCACGTTCCAGCGGCTTGCCGCCGCACTGATCAGTAGCTCGCGGGTCACCGCGCCGGCCATGCGCAGGTAATCCTGGGAGTCGCGCACCGAACGGCTGCCACCGGTGCTCATCGATCGGTAGACGTTGTCACTGCGCACGTTCTGGTTGGCCGAGGCGTATTCGGCGCGTACCTTGCCCCAGTCGCAGTCCAGCTCCTCGGCCACCAGCATGGGCAGCGCCGTGAACACGCCCTGGCCCATCTCGGAGCGTGCAACTCGAATCAGTACGCTGTCGTCCGGGTGGATCTCGATCCAGGCATTGACCTCGACCGGCTGGTCGGCACCCGCGCCGGCCAGGGGCGCCGCGGCCAGCTTGCGTCGCGCGGGCAGGTGAAAGCCCAGCAGTAATCCGGCGCCGGCAGCGGTGCTGCGTACCAGGAACGCGCGGCGTGACAGCTTGAAGGCTTCAGACATCGGTGGTCCCCTTCTTGCTGGCGGCCGCCAGGATGGCCTGGCGCACGCGGTTGTAGGTTCCGCAACGACAGATGTTGGTGATCGCCACGTCGATGTCGGCAGGGCTGGGTGACGGCTTATCGCGTAACAGGGCAACACTTGCCATGATCATGCCCGGCTGGCAGTAGCCGCACTGCGGCACCTGGATCTCGTCCCAGGCCTGTTGTACCGGCTCAGTGTCCGGCGTGAGCCCCTCGATGGTGGTGATGGTCTTGCCGGTGACGTCAGCGACCGTCACCAGGCAGGCGCGCACGGCGTGTTCATCGACATGCACGGTGCAGGAACCGCACAGGCCGATGCCGCAGCCGTACTTGGTGCCGTGCAGGTGCAAGTGGTCGCGCAGGGCCCACAGCAGCGGTGTATCGGGGTCGATGTCCAGTTTGTGGTCCTGACCGTTGACCTTCAATTGCAGCATAATCATTCTCCTGCGGGCTTGCACGAATCCGTGATTTTCATGTTAGTGTAAAAACCGCCCTGTTGCCATGGTGAGTGTGTGCACAGGGTGGCTGCGCGATGTCAGCAAGGGCCTATCGGATCGGCAGCGACGCCGGGGTATCGATATCGGCGATGACACCGCTATCCTGCGTTTCGATCAACTCCAGGGTGTCGCGGTGTGCCGCGATGATGTCGCGTGCGCCCGTGTCGGTATGCAATGCCAGCAGCGCCGCTGCATGGCGTGAGGCGAAACCGACCGGGTGGCCGCGCTGTCCGTGATAGACCGGCGCAATCAGGTCTGCGCCACACCCCAGCCCGTCGGCCACCGCCTGCACGATATTTGCAGGGATCCGCGGCATATCGGCCAGGGCAATGACCCAGCCGCTGGCATGCGGGCTGGCGGCCACGCCGCAGGCGATGCTGGTGCCCATGCCTTCCAGTGTGCGTGGATTGGCGATCACTTGCAGACCTGCTTCTGCCAGTAGTCCCGCGACTGCGCCTTGTGTGTCATCGACCACGGCAATGCAGCGCGCCAGCACGTTGTGTAGCGTGCGTGCACAGGCGACGGCCATAGGTGTGCCGTCAGCCAGGGGGTGCAGCAGCTTGTTGGCGCCGAAGCGCGTAGCTTGTCCCGCGGCGAGCAAAATGCCGGTAGCGGACGGCTTCATGCGTTGCCGGGCCGGCGCGCGCCGGCCCGTGCTGCACGGTTGCGCAGTGCGGTGACCTCGGCCATGATGGACAGCGCGATTTCTGGCGGCGCGTGACTGCCGATGGGCAAACCCACGGGGGTATGCAGGCGTTTCAGTTGCGTTGCCGTGAGCCCCAGTGCCTGCAGGCGCTCGCGGCGGCGTTCGCTGTTGAGTTTCGAGCCCATCGCGCCGACGTAGAACGCCGGTGAATTCAGGGCATCGAGCAGGGCCATGTCGTCAAGCTTCGGATCATGAGTGAGTGCCACGACCACGCTACGTGGATGACTCGCATAGGCCTGCACCGCCTCGTCAGGCATTATGCACACCCGCTCGACGCCATCCGCAGGCGTTTCCGCTACCGGCGCATCGCGTGGATCACAGATGATGACACGGTAATCAAGCGTCAGTGCAATCTGCATGACGTAACGGGTCAGCTCGCCGTCACCGATCAATAACAACCGCCAGCGCGGGCCAAACACCTTGCTCAGGGTATCCTCCCGGTAGCTGAACTCGGCAGCGGCGTCGGCCGTATGCAGGCTGACCTCGCCGGTCCCCAGGCAGACGCGCCGCG
>CAMYJI010000047.1:0-23801 GCA_947258545.1 uncultured Ectothiorhodospiraceae bacterium | reverse complement strand
CATCAGCATCAGGGCACCGGCCGGCCGCGGTGACGAACCCCAGGTCTTCGCCACGGTCACCAGTGCCGTGCGCCGGCCCTCAGCCAGCCAGCGGATAGCCGTTTCCAGTACTTCGCGGTCTGTGCTGTAAAGCGGTTTCACACGTGCAGGAAAAAGGTGTCAGGACCCTTTATTAAGTAATTAAAGGTTCCTGACACCTTAATCACTCAGTAGAGGCGTGTCCATAATCTCTTCTATTTAGAAATGGATGCAATGCAGGGAAATATACAGGTAAGGGCATGCTGGAATTCAGCAGGATTTCGCAGCGGTTGGTGCGAAAAGCGAGGTGTACGGCTGGTCAATGTCCGTAGATTTCAGGGGGAAGGGTTACAATTCTCCCTGTACCCCTGTTCTGTTAGCTGGTCAGCTTCAGTATTCCGCCTGGACAGAGAAAACATTTTCAGGGAGTCGGATTTTCCGGGACGGGCGCTTCCAATCGAGGTTTGGGTTGATTGCTCGCTACACCGTCTGAACAATATATGGACGGAGAAGTGCCTTCCGTACTCACATAGGTTACCAGGCACTCCTTCCCGTTGGATCTATCGACAATCTTCCGCACAATGAGATCGCCTTCCCTCAGGTGACTGTTCTGTACCAGGCCACCCTCGCCTCCGGGTTTACTGTCATAGCAAATCAGGGAAGGCGCGGTACCGCCGATCGTGACATAGCCGACGAGGCAGGTTTTCGTGCTGTCTGCATCCATGACCCTGTATATGTCGAGATCACCCTCGCGCAGATGCCCGCTGCGCACCAGGTCATCCTTGGCCGCTTTCCTGCTTTTATAGCAATCAATGGATGGCGAAGTACCCGGTGTGCTCACGTAGGCCACCAGACAGGATACATCGTTAATGGTGTCCTTCATCTTGCGCACGACCAGGTTGCCTTCCTTGAAGTGTCCCACCTGGTTGATATTGGAAGCAAAACCACCCTGTGCATCATAGCAACTCAGTACGGGACTGGTGCCAGTGGTCCTGACATAAAAGGCCAGGCAGATTTTGCTGCTTTCGAGATCCGTGATGGTACGCACAATGAGGTCGCTTTCGCGCAACTTGCCTGTCTGTACCAGCAGTGTGGATTGATAGGCTTCGGCCAGACACACGAATGGCATACTCAGGACCAGAAAGACAATAATTCTCTTCATGCTAAACCCCCATCCTGTTTTGTTATTAATATCGTGAGAATCCGGCGCAAGGCCTTTTCTGATTCCCCGGAAATCCGCCACCAGACAGCTTCTATTTCACTATTATCAGTTATTTACATATAAATTTAATATAGCAGGTTAACCTTAATATACGCAATTACCGCTTTATTTGACCAGGATCAACATGGCGTATGGTTGTAAATTACAGAATAACGTTATATATATTATTGTAATACTGTCAATTTGTATCAATGTACAGTTGCGGTCGCAGTCAGGTGACGGGTCAGGCTTCTCGAGGTCGTGGTTCCCACCTGTGCGGATCTAAAGCGCGTGAACAGTTCGATTTATAAAACATAATGATAAGTGGAGGTAACCGTATGGTGACCAGAAAAATAATTATTTCATTGGCGGCTGCAGCAATCCTCGGTGTGGCGGTTCCGGCTGTAACGAATGTCGCAGAGGCATTCAACATGGGCAATATGATGAATCCAGGCCGCTGGTTTGATGATGATGACGATCGTTACTACGGTGGCAGATACGGACGCTACGGCGGTTGGGGTGGTGGTCCCTATGGCTGGGGGGGTGGTCCCTACGGCTGGGGCGGTGGTCCCTATGGCTGGGGCGGCGGTGGTCCCTATGGCTGGGGCGGTCCCTATGGCGGCTACGGTGGTCAGCCAAGCACTATTGTCGTTAATCCATCCAACTCAGGCAGCACACCCGCTCCGAAGCTGCCCGAGTAGAATCACACATCAAGCAGGGTTCAGACTCACTCCTGTCCCGCATAACTTCTTCTCCCAATCATGGGGGAGGGGATGCCTTTTGAATCAAAGGCAGTGGTGTTTCATGTCGCCGATTATTCCTTGATGGTGTGGGTCCCTGACTACCGGCATATTGTATGAGAGTGCAAAGGGGTTCGGTATCCATTAAGGAAGGTCTGATTAATTCGTCATTGCGAGGGCCGCGAGGCCGCAGGCCGCTCCCGGCATGGCCCAGGCCAGCTTCTCGACCGGTTCCCGGTCTCACCTTCTCCTGCCTCCCGCGGCACTTGTTCATCCATGTACATCGCGCTCGCAATGACATGATGCATCAATAAATCAGAGGTTCCTTAACTGGGTCTGTCATGATTTATAAAGGGTACTGTTCCCCTTGATGCTCTTTTCCTACTGTAATAAATCTTCTTCTATTCGATGGTAGACACTGGCGGAATTAATAACTGAATTGGCTGTGAGTGCCGGCACGCCATAGACTTCAACACTGACGGCATAATCCTTTTTGATTTTTTCCAGTAACAGATCGAAATCTCCATCACCGGATAGCAAGACTACGGTATCAACGTCTTTTGCTGCGTCCATAACATCAATGGTAATACCAACATCCCAATCACCTTTGGCGGTTCCGTCACTGCGCTGAATATAGGGTTTTAGTTTGACTGTGAAACCAATTTGTTTGAGCGCATTCTGGAATTTGAGTTGTTTGTCGTCGCCACGGTGAATTGCATAAGCAGTTGCAGAAATAATATCTCCTTCGGCACTAATTCGTTGCCAAAGTTTTCGGTAATTAAACTGGCGACCATAGGCCTGGCGGGTGGTGTAATAAATATTCTGTACGTCGACAAAAATAGCAATCTTTTTCACAATGGGACCTGTTAGTGGGAAATCGGGTCAGAGATCAATTGTTTCTAGCTATAAGAGCGGAGAAAGGTCTCAGAGAGGATTGGTATTTATACAAACGGGATCATGCATATAGACATCAAATTAGCCGCGGGATCACACGAAAAACACTGAATATTCATCCATAATGTACCTGTCTTCCGTGTATTTCCGTGGCAAGTTAACAAAATCAGAACTCATGTATATATTATTCGTGTTGGAGCCCATTTAACACTGAGAAATAAGTGGTGGCGTGCCCTGACACCATATATTACGGATGGGTTTCCGGCCGGGGCAGTGCGTGTTGTACCAATCGACCGATACTAAGCCCCTGCACCACGATGGAGAATGCGACCACGATATAGGTGACGGTCACGAGCGCATCGCGCGCCTCTCCTGCCGGGAGGGACAGGGCCAGGGCGCCGATTGCGAGGCCGCAGGCGGCTCCGCCGATGGCCTCCTGCAGGAACAGCCATACTATGGATCCGGCAGATACTTCGTGGCTGCCGGTGGCGATCCCCAGCACCACTGAAATACGTGGTGCTTGAGAACGGCCAGGGTCATGCCATGCTGGGCTCGAGCTACTGGCGGGAACAGGGTGTGCCGGTGATCGCGCATGCCGGTGCGGTGCACGAGATCGACCAGTCCCCGTACATGCATTTGCCGACCGCGGGGTTCCTGGCGAAGCGCAACGCGGGCCAGGTGTTCCAGAGCATGGAGTTCGAGTTCTGGCGAACGGGGCATGGGCATGTCACGCCGCTTGCCGGCGCAAACCATGCCCTGACCCGGTTCATCAGTCCCCCGGACCGGTTGTCGTCCGGATCCCTTGCCGCTTCCGCATCCCGGTAAACCCGGCAGCTCACCGGGTTCTCGACGCGGAGGGTTCCTAGAAGGACCTGGCGATGGACAGCAACGCCCGTCCTTCGCAGATATCGAGATCGTCGCAATCCGCCTTGCTCAGGTCGGTGTCGGTGTAGGCGAGCTCGAGTTCAAAACCACTCAGTGACGTGCTGATCCCGATCTTCCAGTCGCTGTAGTCGAGACTGGAATCGTCGTCGAACCACTGCTTGCCGTAGGTGATGCCGAGCCCGACGAGGTCCGTGAGTGTAAGCGCGACGCTACCCGAGGCATAGGTGGCGTCACCGATTCCGCCGAAGTAGTCGGGTGAGTGATACAGCTCGACCGTGACCTCGGGCCCCAGGGGAAGCCTCTCGAAGGCATAACCGAGCGCACCCATCACTTCCCAGTAGTCGTAGTCGAGAGCCTCTTCGGAACCCGGGTAGCTGTAGTACAGGGCGCCGACATCCCAGTAAATGCCGTTTTCAAACTCGCTGGCAAGGCCCAGGTAGTAGTCGATCTCGATGCTCGCCTCCTCAACGGTGTCGACAGCATCCACATCGGCGTTCTCGCGGAACTTGACATTGGAGGCCCAGGCGCCGGCATAGAAGCCGGAGTCATGCGCGTAGTCCAGAGATCCCTGTATCGCCGGGTCACCGTCGGTATTGGAGATCCCGCGGAATACATAATCCGTCGCCAGCAGGGTGGTCGCGGAAAATTCGGCCAGTGCCAGGCCCGTGCAGGCCATCAGTGCGGCTGCGAGTAGACACTTTATATGACTCATGGTTTGCTCCTCTGTGTATGTGGGTTGATGGATCTACGCAGCTGCAGTACCTGCCGCGCTACTTGAATCTGCCGTTTTCGTGTGAACCGGGTTCATAGATATCTCATGCAATCTTGATGTTGCGCTCGGCCAGCAGGTGCACGATCTCATCGGCCGGAAGCGGACGACTGAACAGGAATCCCTGGATAACGTCACAATGTCGTCTGGTGACCACACCGAGCTGGCTCACGGTTTCGATCCCTTCAACGACGACCCGCAGCCGCAGGGTATGAGCCATGGAGGTGATGGCGCTGACGATCTCCGCATCCTCCTGCTTCTGGTCGATCTCGTGGATGAAACTGCGATCGATCTTGAGGGTGTCGATCGGGAAGCGCCGCAGGTAGCTCAGCGACGAATAGCCCGTGCCGAAGTCATCGAGGGCGATGCTGACCCCCATCGCCTTGATTTCATCGAGGATCGTAACGGCGTTTTCCGGATCGCCCATGATGGTGCTTTCGGTGATCTCGATCTCCAGACAGCCGGGGTCCAAGCGGCAGTGGATAGCCCGCCTGCTGCCAGGCCCGCGCCTGCCGGCAGGCCTCGTGCAGCACCCACTCCCCGATCGGGAGGATGAGACCGGATGCCTCGGCCAGGGGGATGAAGGCATTCGGCGGGATTAGGCCGTCCTCCGGATCATGCCAGCGCAGCAGGGCCTCGAGCCCTGCCAGCTCGTGGCTCAGGCTGTCGACCTGGGGCTGATAGTGCAGTTCCAGGTGCTCTCTGTCGAGCGCAATACGCAGCCTGCTCTCGAGCTTCACGCGTTCAATGGCTGAGACATTCATCGCGTTCTCGAAGTACTGGTGGGTGTTCTTCCCCCTCTCCTTGGCATGGTACATGGCAATATCGGCGTTCTTGATCAGTTCGTCAGCGTCCTTGCCGTCGTTCGGGTATAGCGTGATCCCGATGCTCGCGCTGATGTGACAGTCCTGTCCGTTGACTTTTACCAGTTCATTAAGCGCTTCAATGAGTCGTTGGGCGACCGTGCTGGCATCCAGGGAATCCGCTATATCGGGCAGCAGGATGATGAATTCATCGCCCCCGAGGCGTGCCAGGACTTTGTCGGGAGCTTCGCAGAAGGTCTCGCGGGCGATGTAATCGTAGCCGCGCAGGACCTTGCTGAAGCGCTCTGCGACCTCCTTGAGCAGGATATCACCGGCGTGATGGCCGAGGCTGTCGTTGACCTGCTTGAAGTTATCAATATCCAGGAACAGCACGGCAAGCAGCTGCTCTTTTCTACTCGCCTGGGCGATGGATCGTTCCAGGTATTCCCTGAACATGGTGCGGTTCGGCAAACCGGTCAGGCTATCGTGGTAGGCGAGGAAGCGGACCTGTTCATCCGAGCGCCGCAGGTTTCCTGCCATCTCCTCGAAGGCGCTCGCCAGTTCACCGATCTCATCGCGTGTATTCACGTCGCCGACCTGCACCGACCAGTTGCCACGTCCGATCTCCTTCGAGAGACATCGAAGGCGGTGTATCGGCCGGATGATCTGGTGCTCCATCGCGAGCATCATGATCAGGGTGATGATCAGGGTGATGATAAATGTGATGGCGGCCACGACGCGGGCCAGTTGGTGGCTGCTCTCGAGCAGTTCGCTTTCCGGGAGCACGGCGAACACGTTGAGGTCCTTGTGCAGCGCGGTGCCCGACAGGAAGGCGCTGGTGCCGTTGAAGGCCGTCAGCAGCGGACGCGCACCCGCCTCGAGACCCAGGGCAGGCCGGATCAGGGCGTCCGGTATGACGGGTCCTGCTGGCCAGTGCCGGGAATCGAAAATGACCTTTCCGCCGGCGCCGGCGGCGACGAGGTAGCCGGTCTTGCTGATGACGAGGTTGTGCACGTGCTCCTCGATCTCGCTCATGTCGATCGTCAGGCCGATATAGCCGCGAAGCTTCGGCGAGGCGTGTATCGGATCGAAAGCACGGTCAACGAGAATCAGTGGTCTGCCGACGAACAGGGAGATCTTCTGGTTATCAGGGTTGCGGAACACCTGGGTGTGCACTACGTCTCCGGCGCCCTGCAGCGATCTGAACGGGTCGCTCTCGCCTTCCTCGTCGGAGACGTTCGGGAGATAGGGATGCGTCTGGCGGGCATCCTCGTAGCCGTCCGGCAGGAAGATCCGGATCTCGTAGTACTCGGGGAAGGCCTCCTGGTAGGTGGAGAACAGCCGGAACAGGGCTGGTTGCAGCAGGGTGTAGCGCGACTCCTCGTCCTCGGTCAGGATGTACTTCCTGACCAGGTGCTGCTTGGCGAGCAGCTCTATATTGCCGCGTGCGGTCTCGATTTCGGTCTCCATGTGCGCCCTGAGGTGATCGAGTGTCGTGTGCATCTCCGCGAATACGTGCTGCTCGGAGGTCTCCCGAAGCTCGACATAGGCGACCCACCCCAGCACCAGCAGGGACAGGCAGATCAACGGGACGAGCAGGATCGGAATCTTCGTCCGAAGCTTCACTGCCGCACCTCCGATACCGAGACGGACACAGGGATCACCGCATCAGCCGGGCGAAACTCGTGTTGCGTTTCTTCATGGCGCGCGGCGGCAGCGGCTTGTAGGCCTCGGACCGCGCCAGGGTCTCCTTGTCGGGATAGATTACGGGATCCTCGAGGAATTCCTGCGGCAGCAGTTTCTCGGCGGCCTTGTTGGGGGTGGCGTAGTAGACGAATTCGGCGAGTTGCCTGGCGTGCTCGGGTTCGTTCAGGAAATCGATGAAGGCGTAGGCGAGCGCCTTGTTCCCGGAGCCTTCCAGGACCACGAGGAAATCGGACCAGATGTTGCTGCCTTCCCGGGGAACGGCATACTGAATCCCCTCGTGGTGCTCCTGCAGCATGAGCGCGTCGCCGCTGAATACCATGGCCATGACGACATCACCGCTGACCAGGGACGAATTCTCGTCCAGCACGACATAGCTGTAGTGTTTGACGTGTGGCCGCTGCGCGAGCAGAAGCTCGGTTGCCTCGTTGATCTCCACGCTGTCGCTGCTGTTGGCGGAGTAACCGAGCGCCTTCAGGGCCATGCCCAGGGCATCGCGCTGGGACTCGACCATCGCGATCTTGCCGCGCGCCTCCTCGGCCGGCCGGAACAGGTCCATCCAGCCCTGCGGGGCCGTTTTTATGAGATCCTCCCGGTAGGCGATACCCATGGTGCCCCAGAAGTAGGGCACCGCATAGCTCCGGGCGCCCGCGAAGGCATCCAGCCAATGCGCATCGACATGCTTCAGGTTGGGGATCTGTTCCACGGTCGCGCTCGCCAGCCAGTTCCGCTTGCGGTAGGTATCGAGCATGATTCCGTTGACGACCACGAGGTCGAATCCCTTGCCGTCCGTTTCGACCAACATTTCATCGCGCAGGTCATCGCTCTCGAAGTAGACCTCGCGCACGTTGACGTTGTACTGCTGCTCGAACTTCTCCACCAGTTCGGGATCCATGTATTCGGACCAGTTCAGCAGCACGAGTTCCTTCTGCGCCGCCCGTGCGGGGAAGGCGGTTGTAATCAGCCCGAGGCACACCAGGGTCGTTGCGAGCGTCGTCTAGATCGTGTTCGTAGCCATCATTTTCGTTTCCCTCATCTGGAGTTTTGATCACCGCTTCGGCGCAGCCCTGCCCAGGGACGAGACTCGCTGGGCCCCGGCAACTACTAACTGGATCGGTAAATTTTGATTATTCTTTAATTGGTTAGGGGTTGTGCCGGCCCTCGCGCTCAGGTACGGCATCGCTGGCGGATAGCTGGATTCGATGACGGCTCCAGGCGGACGAGACCTGCGCGGTGAGGAAGTACACCCGGGATTACCTGGTGTACCGGCGCAGAAGATCGGCGAGGTGATCGAAAACGGCGGTACCCTGCAGGATGCCTACGAGATCGACCAGTCCCCGTACATGCATTTGCCGACCGCGGGATTCCTGGCGAAGCGCAACGCGGGCCAGGTGTTCCAGGGCATGAGTTCGAGTTCCAGATCAATGGGATCAGACTCACTGCTGTCCCGCGTAATTCCTTCTCCCCATCACGAGGAGAAAGTTACGACTGCAGGGATGATGGAGGTATAGCACCAGAAGCAGGCGCTTCAGGCGTTACTCTACCTCTTGCATCCCTGCAGTCGTGGCACTCTCTCGCTCATGGGAGGGGGGACTCTATCCCTGATATCACAGCCATATTTCATGTCCCCGGTCCGTTTATTTTCGCTTTAAAACAGTATGCCCAGGTACTTTCATAGGACTAATACGAAATACGTGGGTCAGCAGTGTGACAGACTCCATTGTGATTGGCTGATCATTTGACGCATCAATCGAGGCTGACCTATTAATTGAACCCTAGTTGATCGGGTGGTCGGGTCGCAGGCCCGCGGCGGATATGCGAGAATGCGCGCCTCGCACGATCCGTCTCCTCCGCTGTACGTCCATTCCGTGTCCGGATTTTCCACGGACCGCCCGGCGTGCGGCCTGCAGGGCCCGGCCCCGCGACTTCGTCTAACTAACTGATTATGGAACAAATATTTTGATTACGACCGCCAACATCACCATGCAGTTCGGGCCCAGGCCGCTGTTCGAGAACATCTCGGTCAAATTCGGCAATGGCAATCGCTACGGCCTGATCGGCGCCAACGGCTGCGGCAAATCCACCCTGATGAAGATCCTGGGCGGCGACCTTGAGCCGACCTCGGGCAATGTCAGCGTCGAGGACAATGAACGCGTCGGCAAGCTGCGCCAGGACCAGTTCGCTTTCGAGGAATACTCCGTGATGGATACCGTCATCATGGGTCATGCCGAACTCTGGGAGGTGAAGCAGGAGCGCGACCGGATCTATGCGCTGCCGGAGATGAGCGAGGAAGAGGGCATGCGGGTCGCCGACCTGGAGGTGCGTTTCGCCGAGCTGGATGGCTATACTGCCGAGGTGCGCGCCGGCGAGTTGCTGATGGGTCTGGACATTCCGCTGGAACAGCACACCGGTCCAATGAGTGCGGTGGCGCCGGGCTGGAAGCTGCGCGTGCTGCTGGCGCAGGCGCTGTTCGCAGACCCGGACATCATGCTGCTCGACGAGCCGACCAATAATCTGGACATCAACACCATCCGCTGGCTGGAAGGCGTGCTCAATGCACGCAACAGCACCATGGTGATCATCTCCCATGACCGGCACTTCCTGAACAGTGTGTGCACGCACATGGCCGATCTGGATTATGGCGAATTGCGCATCTATCCCGGCAATTACGACGAATACATGATCGCCTCGACCCAGGCGCGCGAACGCCTGTATGCCGATAATGCCAGAAAGAAGGCGCAGATTGCCGAGCTGCAAACGTTTGTCAGCCGCTTCTCCGCAAATGCCTCCAAGGCCAGGCAGGCGACCTCCCGCGCCAGACAGATTGAGAAGATCAAGCTCGACGAGGTCAAGCCATCCAGCCGCGTGAATCCGTACATCCGCTTAGACCAAACCAAAAAGCTCTACCGCCTGGCGCTGGAAGTGGAGGGCCTGGGCAAGGGGTATGACGAAGTGCCGCTGTTCAGCAATCTCGATCTGATGGTCGAGGTCGGGGAACGCGTCGCCGTGATCGGTCCGAACGGCATCGGCAAGAGTACGCTGCTGAAGACCCTGGTAGACGAATTGTCACCCGACGCAGGCACTGTCAAATGGTCCGAGAATGCCGACATAGGCTATTTCGCCCAGGATCATGCCGCCGATTTCGAGAGCGACATGCTCCTGTTCGACTGGATGAGCCAGTGGAGGAAGCCCAACGACGACGAACAGGCGATTCGCGGCACCCTGGGCCGGATGCTGTTTTCGTCGGACGAAATCAATAAATCGGTCAAGGTGCTGTCCGGTGGCGAGCAGGGGCGCATGCTGTTCGGCAAGCTCATGCTGCAGCGGCCGAATATCCTGGTAATGGACGAGCCGACCAACCACCTGGACATGGAATCCATCGAGTCGCTCAATACCGCCCTGGAGAACTATCCGGGGACGCTGTTCTTCGTGAGCCACGACCGCGAGTTCGTGTCTTCGCTGGCGACGCGCATCATCGAACTGACGCCGAACGGGGTCGTCAATTTCAGCGGCAACTACGATGATTACCTGCACAGCCAGGGCGTCGAGGTGGTGGGCAAGACCGGCACCTGAGCGGGGGGATGCCGTCTCTCCGATCGATCCTGCCTGTACCCGATTAAGCGCCGGGCATAAACGAGGCGCGCCTACAGAAGCATCTTATTGTTGTGCAGCGTGCGAATCGGGTCAGAAAAGTTTCTTTGCCATGCCCAGCAGTCCGCCGGCATCGCCCAGTAATGAGCCGCCACTGCTTGATTTGTCGATAATCTGCGGTAATGCATCCTTCAGGCCATCCAGTAACGACCCTTCATCGGTGTTGAGCTGAGAGGCCATGGCGGCAATCTTGTCACTGCCGACGACTTCCCGGACCTGGTCGGTTGATATCTCTGCATTATCGCCGTCACCCAGCCAGGACTCGGCGATTGATCCCAGCCCCTTGCCTTGCATGGCCGAGATGATGCCGCCGAGGTTTGATTGCCCTTCGCCGCCGGATAACAAGCCGCCCAGCGCGGACGTAACCGCCCCTGAATTTGCGCCACTGCCCAGCTTGCTGGCTAACAATTGTGTGCCCAGTTTCATCAGATCCATGGTGTTTCTCCTGAATTGCGTTATTTTATAAGTGATTAAATGGGGCGGGGGCACACATTCCTGTACCCTGCCCCTTACACGGGTAGGACTACGTACCCTAGAGCAAACGGTGCCGGGAGTAAATGTGTTCAGGGCATTGAATTGTAATAAATTATGGCAAACAGAGCGGCAACCAGACTAACAGACGGAATTAAATAGACATCCCGATGAACACACGCAGCCAGAGACAAGCTGACACGGCTATTGTTCTTGATTTCGAGACCACCGGCTTGTCTCCAGATCACGGAGATCGGGCCATCGAAATCGGAGCGGTGCGCATAGAGAATGGCAGAATCACCGACCGGTTCCAGCGGCTGATAAATCCCGGCAGGCGGATAAGCTCTTTCATCGAAGGCTATACCGGCATTACCAATATCATGTTGCGTGATGCCCCTCCCAGTAATGAGGTGATGACTGAATTCAGTGAGTTCATCGAGGATTTCGATATAGTTGCCCATAACGCCTCGTTTGACAGGCGTTTCCTCGAGGCCGAACTGAAGCAGATACGGCAGCGATATACGGGAGAATTCGCCTGCTCCATGCTCGTGTCGCGGCGTGTATATCCCAATGCCCCGAGCCACAAGCTTGGTACACTCGTGGAGTACAAGAGTATTCCAGCCAGTGGCACCTTTCACCGCGCTCTGGCGGATGCGGAGATGACGACGCATCTCTGGCTGCGCATGCTGGATGACATCACCAGCAGGCATTGCATTGCAAACATCCCGTTTTCACTCATGCAGGAGCTGTCGAGGGTGTCAAAGGCTTGCGCGACAGCGTATTTGCACCGATGGGGCATGGAAAGCCAGTGATATGCTGACACAAATTCTCGAGGATACGTGAGATGGACGAACATGCGAACAAGGTCAAATGTCCGAATTGCGGCCAGGAGATCGATGTCAGTGACCTCTTGTATCACCAGCTCGATGATGAGCTGAATGATAAATACAAGAAGGCCCTGGATGAAGAGAAACGGAAATTCGACAACCAGTTTGCGTCCTTGCAGAAGGAAAAGCAGGACCTGGAGAAGATAAAGCGGGAAATAGAGGAGCGCATAGGGGCAGGTGTCAAAGAGGGGGTGAAGGCCGAGGCCAGACGGCTGGAGAAAAGGCTGAGGCAGGAGGCCGAGGAGGAAAAATCGGAGCAGATCAAGTCGCTTCAGGATGAACTGAACCAGAAATCGCAGCAGCTGAAGGAATTCAACAAGGCCAAGTCGGAGATCGAGCGGCTGAAGCGCGAGAAGAGTGAGCTGAAGGACGCGATCGAGGCCGAATCAGAGAGAAAACTGAACGAGGCCCTGGAAAAGGAGCGACAAAAAATCCAGAAGGTGGAGGAAGAAAAGAATCTGCTGAAGGTCTTGGAGCGCGAGAAGATCATCGAGACGCTCAAGGAGCAGTTGAAGGTGGCGCAAAGGAAGGCCGAGCAGGGATCGATGCAGTTACAGGGCGAGGTTCAGGAGCTCGGGATTGAGGGCTGGCTAAGGGATAACTTCCCGCTTGATACCATAGAGGAGATCAAAAAAGGCGCCCGTGGCGCGGACTGCCTGCAGGTTATCCACACAAGGACACGGCAGAATTGCGGTTCGGTCTACTACGAGAGCAAAAGGACAAAGGCATTCCAGGTCAGCTGGATCGACAAATTCAAGAGCGATATCAGGGAGAAAGGTGCCGATATCGGTGTGCTGGTCACCGAGGTCATGCCCGCTGACATGGATCGGATGGGCTTCAGGGACGGGATCTGGATCTGTTCGTTCGACGAATTCAAGGGCCTGTGTACGGTACTCAGGGAGTCCATGATCCAGCTGAGCAGCGCCATCACCACACAGGAAAACAAGGGTGACAAGATGGGCATGCTCTACGACTTCCTTACCGGCAATGAATTCCGCCTCCAGATCGAGGCGATCGTGGAGGGCTTTACCCGAATGCAGGCCGATCTCGAATCGGAAAAGAGATCACTGCAGGGAATCTGGAAGAAGCGGGAAAAACAGATCCAGAAGGTGCTGTTGAATACGAATTTTATGTACAGTTCGATAAAGGGGATCGCGGGCAACGCAATCCAGTCCGTGCCCATGCTGGAGTTGCCTCCCGGTGAAGAGGAGATGGATGATTCCTAGTGGTTGCGCGAAGATAATCGTGCCGCAGGCCGGCTCACCAGAGATTGAGTAAAAGGGGCTATTCTGGTGTATTTGCATACAGTAAAACCAACTGGATATATTTAACACCAGAATGTCCCCTGTTTTTTTCTTACTATATGGAGAATCAGTATGTTTGCACCGATTGAAATACCCTTTGGATGTGTAATGATGTTCAACGTGGTCGATCTGAAGGACGGCGTCACTGTTGAGGACGTCGAGCTGGTGCTTGGCGAGATGTGCAATGTCGTGAAAAACACCTACGGTGACGACCAGGGTGGCTTCATCGCAGGGCAGGTCTACAAGTATTCAGGCTTTGTTTCCGAAGAGGGTACGGTCGGCGAGGCCCCGGAAGACAACGAGACCGCCGCCAAGATCAAGCAGGGCGAGCTGGCCATCGTGACCTACTGGAAGTCGTTCGAGCAGCACGAGAAATCACACGCCGATAAGATCTTCAATGAGAAATTCCAGGCGCTGGTGGAATTCTGCGACGAAACCTATGAACTGGGTTATCAGATGCTCTGGCAGGGTGTGCCGGAAGAACATTGACAGCGGCACCTGTTAACGCATGAAGGCCGACTAGGGAATGGGGAACATTCCGGTTGTTTGCCACGCTGATTCCATAATATTAATAACCAGTATGCCCCCTTGTATCCCGGGTTCCTGATATGGCATTGATTGGCCTGATCAGTGATGTGCATGCCACGCCCGCGCCGGTGGAGGAGGCCCTGTCGGTTTTTCAGCAAGCGGGTGTGGAGCAGATCTATTGTGCCGGCGATATTGCAGGCTATAACGACCAACTGGAGCAGACCATTGCGCTGCTGGTTGGGAGTGGTTGCCAGACCGTTGTCGGTAATCATGACCTGTTGTACCTGGATCATTATGCAGATGAACCTGGCAATGGGGCTGTGGCGTTTTTCAATCAACTCCCGGCTTCGATCGATACAACGATTGCCGGCAAGCGGGTATACATGGTGCATGCGCACCCGCCGGATGCCTGTCATGGCGGAATCAAGTTGCTGGACCCGTTGGGCGAGGTGCGGCCAGATCGGGTTGCACTCTGGACGAAGCAGCTACAGGCATTCGGCTTCGATGTGCTGGTGATCGGGCATACCCACCAGGTCTTTGCCGAGCAACTGGGCAATACCCTGGTGGTAAATCCGGGCAGTTCCGCATTCAATCATTCCTGCGCGATACTGCGCCTGCCGGAAATGACCGTGGAGGTGTTTCCACTTTCGGGGAAGGCGATCGAGAGGACATGGAACTGGGGAAAACAGGTGGCTGAAAACTTTAAACATTGATTCAATCAAATGATCGCGCCGCAGGGTGCGCTCATGGCACGAAAAAGGCGGTATGCTTAACTATCGCGCCTGCGAGGCGTTCCTGCGGCCGTGTCTATTCGATGCAGGAGTGACTCGCAGCTGTGATTCGACGGTGGACCTGGATTTGATAGTGCTTGCAAGGCGCTACTGTGGGTGCATTAATGTATATACTAGATTAATAGGAATAATAAAGGATCTGCTCATGTTTCTGAAATACCCGGTTGCCGTATTTATTGGGTGTCTGTTCAGTGGCGGCCTGTGGTCTGCCGAGGCCACGCGCGCGGATGATTCCTGGTGGTGGGACGATGCCTGGTGGGATCAGAGTCAGATCGAGGCGCCGGATAATTACCCCATCGAGACTTCCTGGACCAACTACATGAGTGGTGGTGTGGAGGTGCCGGCGCTGGTGGTGCGGCCAGCGGATGACAAGAAATATCCCGCAGTATTGTTTGTGCACGGGCGCAGGGGGCTGGGCGAGCTGGTGCAGCGCCTTGCTCGGCGGATTGCGGCACGCGGATTCGTGGTACTGGCACCGGATATCTACGGGGCGCATTTCATCGGCACCCATCCGATCGAACACGATTATGCGCTGGAAAAAGATGTCGATGCGGCGGTCGACGTATTGCTGGCGCGCGAGGACATCAGCACGGACAAGGCCTGTCTGTATTCGCATACCCGCGGTGGCTATTACACCCTGAAGGTGGCAACCACCTTCAAACGCCAGGAGCAGGATATTGCCTGTTATGTCTCTTATTACCCGCATCTGCAGGACCCCAATGCACCGGAGCCGTCACAGGTGTATGGCTATGCGCCCGAGATCGATCAATTCACGCTGCCGATGCTGGTATTCATTGGCGATGAAGAGCAGTATCAGCGCCGCCGCGTCATTGAGACCAGCATCAAGGTAATGCAGGACAATGGCCACGACGCGCGCCTGATCATCTATCCCGGCGTGGGGCGCGGCTTTGATTTCCGTGACCGCGGCATCCGCACCTTTGCCGATGATCTGGCCTCGAAAGATGCCGTGCAGCGGTCGGCGAAGTTCATGCGCAAGCATTTGGAAAGGCCGGCAGTGAGTACGGGCTCAGATGAGCCGTTGACCGGTGAAGCGCTCTATAACAGCGATAAGGTGCCGGAGTCGATGCTCTATGACCTGCCGCAGGAAGTGGTGCCGGGTGTGTGGTCGGCTATCGGGGCAACTGCACCGGGGACGTATGCGAATTCCGGGCACAACAATAATCTGTCGTTTGTGATTACCGACGAAGGTGTGCTGGTGGTGAATGCCGGGGATAACTACCTGCTGGCAAAGGCCCTGCATGACGAAATCAGGAAGATCACCGACCAACCGGTGAAATATGTCGTGCTGGAGAATGGCCAGGGTCATGCCATGCTGGGTTCGAGTTACTGGCAGGAACAGGGAGTGCCGGTGATTGCGCATGTCGATGCGGCGCACGAGATCGAGGAACAATCGTTTGCATTGCTCGAAGTGATGCAGGCGCGTGCGAAGGAGAAAGCAAAAGGGACAAAAGTCGTAATACCGGACGAAACCTTTGAGGATAAAAAGGTCATCGAGCTGGGTGGCGAGCGGATTGAACTTCTTTACCTCGGCCCGGCGCATAGTCCGGGCGATATTATTGTCTGGCTGCCGGGCAAGAAGCTGGTGATCTCGGGTGACATGGCGTTTCACCAGCGCATGTTGCCGTTGTTCGAACATACCGATGCAAAGGCCTGGATCGAGACCTGGGACAAGTTTGAAGCCCTGGGTGCTGAAGTGGTGATACCGGGACATGGCGGTCCGACCGACATGGCGACGGTGAGAAAATACACCCGGGATTACCTGGTGTACCTGCGGGAAAAGATCGGCGAGGTGATCGAGAACGGCGGTTCGCTGCAGGAGGCCTACGAGATTGACCAGTCGCCCTACCTGCATTTGCCGACCGCGGAGTTTCTGGCCAAGCGCAATGCGGGTCAGGTGTTTCAGAGTATGGAGTTTGAGTTTTAGGGGACCTCTGATTTATTGATGCATCACGTCATTGCGAGCGTGATGTACATGGATGAACAAGTGCCGCGGGAGGCAGGAGAAGGTGAGACCGGGAACCGCTCGAGAAGCTGGCCTGGGCCATGCCGGGAGCGGCCAGCGAAGTAATCCTTGTCACGAGGATGCCAGGCATCCGTGGTGATCTCGTAGAGACCCCTTCGCTGCGCTCGGGACGCCTGCGGCGGATTTCTTCGTCCCGCCACGGCCTGCGGCCTCGCGGTCCTCGCAATGACGAATTGATCAGACCTTCCTTAGGAATATACTGGGTCAGTACCAAATGGTTCTAGCGTAAGTCCTGATCTTGTTAGCTAGCCACGGAAACACACGGAAAACAGAGTTGTATGAGTGAATATCCCGTGTTTTTCTGTGTGCTTCCGTGGTCAATTTGACGTTTATACAAACGACACCGTTAAAATAAGCATCATCCGGGGCAATGTCCTTTGTTGACTATGACAAGTCAGGTTTATGAGTACTGATCCCTTCTGTCCTGTCAGTTTCCTGACCGCGATGAGGTACGGAAAAAGAGGACATTCCGGTTTTTGGTTCCTGACACCATTTTTCGTTTCCTGAATGGAATCGCTGCTGCCTTCCCTGAATAACCTGCCCGTGTTTTACGCGGTGCTGATCCCGCTGCTGGTCATGGTTAGTGTGTCCGGTTTCGCACTCTACCGCCAATCGCGCCACCGCCCGCCAGGGCCGGGATTCGCCTGGCTGAAGGGGCTCCTGCTGCTGCCGCTGTGGGTGTTGTGCCTGATATGGACCGGCGTGGCGGCCCGCATGGGTGTCTTTACCGGCACCATGAGCGGCAGCTGGTTATTCCTGCTGCTCGGGCTGGGGGTGGTGCCGGTGTTTGCCCTGCTGACCTGGGGGCTGTACTTCTGGATCCGCGGCAGGAGGCTGGCGGATGCGGCGGTGCTGCTGCTGGTGCCAGCGTTAATTTACAGCGTCTATTCCGAGCAACGGCTGTGGATCTGTGAGCCGCTGGCCATGAGTGGCCTGGGGCGGGCCCAGTTGTGTACGGCGCGTCTGTATGAACACGGTGACGGTGGTGCGATCCGCGACCGGGGCACCGCGCGTGGCTGGTACCGTCATGCAGCGGAGCAGGGGGTTGCGGAAGCCGAATACCAGGTCGCCGGCTTCACCCGCGGGCGCGATCAGAAGATCACCTGGTATACCCGCGCCGCTGATCAGGGCCATGCCGGGGCGGCCTACCAGCTCTACTGGTTGCTGGAAAAGGTAGAACCCGAGGCAGCCGTGCAGCGTTTGCAGGCGGCAGTGCGTAAGCAACATGCCGGTGCACAGTACCGCCTTGGACTGCTGTACCAGAATGCCTCTGGGGGCGTGGAACGGGACCTGCCGCGCACCCGCAGGCTGTGGACGCGGGCCGCCAGGGGTGGCCACATCTCCGCGATGCGGGCCCTGGCGATCGCCTATGCGCGCGACGGCATCCTGTTCGACTACGATCAGGAATTGTCCCGGCACTGGGAGCAACAGGCGCACAGCCTGGCGCCATCGAAACCGGACATCCCGCTGATCGAGCAGGCGCTGGAGTGGAACTGGGAACGGGTGTTGCAGGACGTCCGGGCACGCCGCGCCCGTGCCGAAGCCGGCGATGCGACCGCGCAACTGGAGATCGGCCGGGAGATCCTGAAGCAGGTCGGTACGGACCCGGCGCTGATCGACAAGGCCATCGGCTGGATTGAACGGGCCGCGCAGACCGGTTCCATGGCGGCCCAATACCAGCTGGCGAACCATTACCTGGATGCCGATCAGCCGTACGAGACGACGCACGAACAAGGGCGTCGCTGGCTGATAGCCGCCGCTGACGGCGGGCATGAAGCGGCGCTACGCAAGGTCATCAGCGCTCTCAAGGAGCAGGGGTATGGCATGAAGCGCGACCTGCAACGTTCCCGGGCCTACAGCGAGGCGCTGTTCGCGGTACTCGAAGCGCGGGGCGTGCTTGCCAACCAGCCGGACTGGATGACGGCCAGCTGGGAATACAGCGATACCCTGAAACAGATCAAAAAGGAAGCCAGCCAATATCTCCCGCTGGAAGAACTCAAGCAGCAGGGCTACGCCGGTGACCCGGCGGCCCAGTACCACCTGGCGAAGGAAATACAGGCCAAACAGTTCGACGAGAGCATCGCCCTGATGACCGCGTCGGCCGCGGCCGGTTACCCGCAGGCGCAATACGAAATGGCGCGCCGCTACCGCACGCGCAAGCGCACCGAAAAGGAGGAGCAGCAGGCCATCGACTGGTTAATGGCCGCCGCCGGGAGCGGTCATCGCGGCGCCATGGTGGACCTGGGCGGCGTGTACCTGCAGGGTATCAAGCGCATCGGTTTCAAGCGCAACCCGTACCGGGCGAAAGTGCTGTTCGAACAGGCCCTGCAGGACCGGGAAGACGTGGTCTACGAACAGCAGACCGGCAACGGCAGAGCCTGGCAGTACAAAGTGAAGGGCGTGCGCCGCAGGTTGTCGCGGGTCCCCGAATTCGTGCAGCGCCTGGACCTGGAAGGCCTTGAAGGCGTGCCGCGCCGGCAGGCGATCGAACAGTGGTATGCACAGACACAACAGACGCTCCGGTCACAGTCCCCGGAACCGGCAGGCGAGGCCCTGGCCCTGTTGCAACAGCAGTTCGATGACCTCGAGCAGCTGCGCAGCGTGCTGCTTAACGAAGACAGGACAACCTCGGATTGAATTGTCATTGCCGCCACCCACAACCTTCAGGAGCACCCGCGCAGTGCATTAGCGGCCACCATCGCGCGAGGATGCGTAGGCCACGGGTCTTGACTTGACACGGGACGTCGGGCGGCCACACTTGTGCTAGTGTGAAGCGATAACCACCCCGGGTGGGACCGGGTGATCGCGCGTAATCACGAGGCAGGCCTGCATGCGGTATATCACCTGCACCGGTATGTTTTTATTTGTGTTTCTGGCTCCTCACGGGGCCTGGGCGCACGATGAGCCCATGCCCGGCGGTGGTCCGGGTTCTGAACAGGGTCAGCAGCACAGTCAGCGGCCGCTTTCCCATCCCGGGCAGAAGGCGCTGCTTACCGAGAAGGGCCGTCTGACGGGGGGCGGTCCGGCTGCGGCAAGCGGTGGCCCGTTCCTGTCCCGCAATATCGAGCTCCTCTCCCAGCTCACCCTGAGCGACATGGGTGCCGGCAGTGGCGTGAGAGGCAACGACATCTGGGGTTGGACCGATCCGCTGGATGACCGTGAGTATGCACTGGTCGGGCGCAGTGACGGCACCGCGTTTGTCGATGTGACCGACCCGGCGAATCCGGTCTACCTCGGTTTCCTTGCCTCTCATACCGGCAACACGGCCTGGCGCGATATCAAGGTCTATGCCGATCATGCCTATATCGTCTCGGATAACAACGGCAGTCACGGCATGCAGGTGTTTGACCTCATGCTGTTGCGCTCCGTGGTTACACCGCCGGTGAGCTTTTCCGAGACCGTGCACTACCCGGGATTTGCGGAGGGGCACAATATCGCAATCAACGAGGCCACGGGCTTTGCCTATGTCGTCGGCTCCGAGACCTTCAGCGGCGGTCTGCACTTTATCGATATCACCAACCCGGTCAACCCGGTCGCTGCCGGGGGTTTCAGCGCCGATGGCTATACCCATGACACCCAGGTCGTGACCTATGCCGGGCCGGACACGGCCTACAGTGGCCGGGAGATCGCCTTTAACAGTAACGAAAACACCCTCACTATCGTGGATGTTACGGACAAGGGCATGCCGCTGCAGCTGTCACGCACCGGTTACTCACAAAGTGCCTATACGCACCAGGGCTGGCTGACCGAGGACCATGCCTACTTCGTGTCGAATGATGAACTGGACGAGCGTAATAATGCGTCGATCAATTTTACCCGCACCCACCTCTGGGACGTCGCTGATCTCGATGCACCTGTCTACCTCGGTTTTTACGAGGCAGCCGTTTCGTCCATCGATCACAACCTCTACGTGCATAATGGCCTGGTCTACGCGGCCAACTACACCACCGGCCTGCGGGTTCTCGATCATTCGGACATTGCCAATGGCAACCTCACCGAGGTGGCCTTCATCGATACCCACCCCGGCACGGATTCGCTGACCGCATTCGATGGCGCCTGGAGCAGCTACCCGTTCTTCGCCAGCGGCAGCGTCATCATAGGTGACCGCGATGAAGGCCTGATCGTGGTGCGGTTGTTGCAGGCCGATATCGCCATCTCCGGCATGGACACCCCCGATCCGGTGGTGGAGGGCTTCCAGCTCGACTACATGATCGATATCACCAATAACGGGCCGGACCCGGCCTCGAACGTGACGCTGACGGACCAGCTGCCTGCCGGTGTGCTCTATTTCCAGGCGACGCCGTCACAGGGCAGTTGCAGCGAAACCACCGGCACCGTGACCTGCCTGCTCGGCACGCTGGCCGATGGCGCCAGTGCAACGGTGAGCGTGGTGGTCACCGCGGACACCCCGGGGGGATTAAACAATACTGTGAGCGTGAGTGCGGATGAGGTCGACAACAACCCGGCCGACAACACCGTGACACTGGGGAGTACGGTGTTACCGGACCAGGATGGCGATGGTCTCGATGACGGATTCGAGACATCCATCGGCACCAATCCGCAGCTGCCGGATACCGACAGCGACGGCCTGACGGATTATGACGAAGTGGCCTTCGACGGTGATGCATCTGCCTACACGCCGGGGCTGGACACGAATCCCCTGTCGACCGACACCGACAATGACCTGCTGGGTGATGCCGTTGACCCGCTGCCGCTGCTATTTAATTTCAACGACGGTGATCTTGCGCCACTGGGTGCACCGGACGGCCAGGTGAATGTGGCCGATGTCCTGGTGGCCACCCGGATCGTGCACGGCACACTCCCGGCGAGTGACCTGGAACTGTCCCATGGTGACCTCTATCCGCAAGGTGCGCCGGACGGGATCATCGATCTGTCGGACCTGGTCCTGCTGCAACAACTTGTCTTGAGCGAGTAGCCTGTACTGTTTGAGGGAACAGGTTTCAGAGCCGATTTAACGGTAATATACGTAGGAATCTGCTCTGACACCATTTGACAGGAAGCCTCATGACCGAGCCCGCCGCAGCTGCTATCCCGACAGGTATCAAACTGCATAAAAAGTCGCGCCTGCTGGAAATCGCCTTTTCCGATGACACGCACTTCATGTATCCCTGCGAGTACCTGCGCGTGTCAGTGCCCGCCGGTTCGGGGCAGGCGACGGATATACCCGTTCACGGCAAGCGGCGGGTCGAGATCACGCATCTGGAGCCTCAGGGGACCGAATCGCTGCAGCTGGACTTCGATGACGGCTTTACCGGCAACTATTCCTGGGAGAACCTGCAGGCGCTGGGTGTGAATTATGAACGCAACTGGCAGGACTACCTGCAGGCGCTGCGTGACAAGGGTCTGGAGCGCGGCGCGGAGCGGGCGGTGGGTGGGGACGGCAAGGTCACCATCAAGCTGCTGTATTTTATCCAGCTGGCCAAACTGGCCGGCAGGGACGAGGAGGAGGTCGAGCTCCCGGAGGCGGTCACCAATGTCGAGACCCTGCTGGCATGGCTGGGCAACCGACGCCAGGGCTGGGACGAGGCCTTTGCGGCCGACAGGGTGCAGGTCACCGTGAACAAGCACTTTGCCGAGCCGTTCACCCTGGTCGAACACGGGGATGAAGTCGCGATCGTGCCGCGGCAGCTATAGGCAGTCCCGAATACCGGCCGCCCCCGGTTCGGGCGTTCAGGGGCTGGGATTGGGGTGCGCGTCGTGGATTGCCTGTATCCCTTCCAGCACCGCGTCGGATAATTCCAGCTCAATGCTGCCGATGTTGCTGCGCAGCTGCTCCAGGGTGGTCGCACCGATGATGGTGCTGGTGAGGAACCGCCGGCCGTTGACGAAGGCCAGTGCCATTTGTGCGCAATCGAGGCCGTGCCGGCGGGCAAGGTCAACGTACCCGGCCGTGGCCCGTTCGGCGGCCGGGCTGCTGTAACGGGTGTAGTCCGGGTACAGGGTCAGGCGCGCCCCGGCGGGGCGGGCACCGTCCAGGTACTTCCCGGACAACACGCCGAAACCCAGCGGTGAATAGGCCAGCAGGCCGCAGTGTTCGCGCCAGGACACCTCGGCGGTGCCCACTTCATAGGCGCGGTTGAGCAGGCTGTAGGGGTTCTGCACGCTGACCACGCGCGGCAGGCCCAGTTGGTCGGCGACCTGCAGGAAACGCATAATGCCCCACGGGGTCTCGTTCGACAGGCCGATGTGGCGGATCTTGCCGGCACGCACCAGGCCGTTCAATACCTCCAGGGTTTCGGCAACGGGGGTGAAATCGTCCTGCTCCCCGGGCGTGAAACCCAGCTGGCCGAAGAAATTCGTGTCGCGTTCCGGCCAGTGCAGCTGGTAGAGATCGATGCGGTCGGTTTGCAGGCGCCGGAGGCTGCCCTCGACTGCCGCCTGCAGGTGCTCCCGGTTGAAGTGCGTCCGGCCCTTGCGGATGTGGTCGACCCAGCCTGGACCGGGCCCCGCGATCTTGCTGGCGAGGATGATCCTGTCGCGGTTGCCGGTCTTGCGCAACCAGTTACCGATGATCTCCTCGGTGCGCCCATAGGTCTCCGCTTTCGGCGGGATCGAGTAGAGCTCCGCGGTGTCGAAGAAATTCACGCCGTGGGCCAGCGCATAGTCCATCTGCTCGAAGGCCTCGGCCTGCGTGTTCTGCTCACCCCAGGTCATGGTGCCGAGGCAGATGACACTGACATCGATCGTGGTGTTGCCAAGTTTGCGGTATTGCATGGACAGCGGATCCTGAAGGTGTCAGAGCCTGATAGTCACTAATATTAAGAGGAAGTTGTGCTCTGACACCAGTTATCGTGGCCGCACCAATATTGTGCAGGCCACTGGCCTCCTGCACTGTATTTGTACACCCACAACGCGTTTTACCCTTGATTTCCCTGCTTTTCCGGGTGGCCCGGGAATTGCTTACCAGTTCTTCAATACCGCTCCGGCGGGCAAATGGTAAACAGCGACTGGAGGAGGGTCATGTCACTAGCGATCAACCAGAATTACCTGCCATCAGCCAGGTACGTGATCAATCACGATATCCTGAGCTGCACGGCAGACGGTGTCGTCGGGAATCATCTCTATTCCGGACGCGGACTGGGGATCTCCG
>CAMYJI010000046.1:2843-36307 GCA_947258545.1 uncultured Ectothiorhodospiraceae bacterium | reverse complement strand
GGCCTGAAATCCCCGCTCCACGACCTGCAGCCGCAGGCCCAGGTGATGCGCGGACTGCTGCAGGATGTGTTGCAGGCGCTCGGCGGCCAGGTGCATGGAGCAGGAGGATGATATCAGGAACCCCCCGGGTTCCAACAGTTGCATGGCCTGCTGGTTCAGGCGGCTGTAGGCCTGTTCCCCATTGCGGATATCCTTGCGGCGCTTGATGAAGGCCGGCGGATCGACGATCACCACGTCGAAGCGCCGGCGTGCCGCGCGCAGTGTCTTGAGGACCTCGAAGGCCTCCCCGGCCTCCAGCCGGACAATGTCATCCACACCGTTGGCCGCGGCATTCTTCACCAGCATCTCCTGAGCCAGCGCCGACGTGTCCACGCAGCAGACCTCGGTGGCGCCGGCTCGCGCCGCCTGCACACCCCAGGCACCGACATAACTGAACACGTCCAGTACGCGCTGGTCCCTGACATACTTGTGCATGGCCAGGCGATTGCTGCGCTGGTCGAAGAACCAGCCGGTCTTCTGGCCCGCGCCGAGCGGCAGCTCGAAGCACGTACCACCCTCCTCCAGGATTACCCGCGCAGGCACCTCACCGATGCTCTCGGTGTACGATTCCAGCTGTTCGAGCTTGCGCACCGCGCTGTCGTTGCGCAGCAGGATACCCCGGGGGTTCAGCACCTGCTGCAGGGCCTCCAGTAGCGCCGCCTTGCAACGCTCCATGCCGGCCGTGGTGATCTGCACCACCAGCACATCGGCATAGCGGTCCACCACCAGCCCGGGCAGGTCGTCGCCCTCCCCGTAGACCAGCCGGTAATGGGGGGTTTCGAACAGGGCCGCGCGCAGGGCAAGCGCGGTCTCGATGCGCTGTACGAAAAAATCCGTGTCGAACTCCACCGGAGTGCGCCGGCTCAGCAGCCGTGCACAGATCAGGGAATGCGGGTTGATATAACCGCTGCCGACAGGCTTGCCTGTCGATGTCTGCACTACCACCGCGGTACCCGGCTCGAAGCCGGAGAGTGGCGTCTTGCGGGTATCCACCTCGTTGCTGTACACCCACAGGTGCCCGGCCCGCAGGCGCCGGTCCTTGTTTTTTCTCAACAACACGGCTGGAAGCTGTAGCTCGGACATGGCCAACACCCACTGAAAAGTCAGCGCGCCATTGTACGGCAAACGCCCGCGATTGGCTGTGCGGGTTGATGCCCCGGGTTGACGGCGAGACGGGGCCGGGACAGCGCCTCAGAATCTGTAACCCACCGAGAGCCCGATGGCATTGACGTTATAGGAGGGACTGGTCTCACCCAGGCTGAGCACGTTGCCGACCGTGTCCGGGGTCACACCGTCGAGGGCCCAGTCATCGCTGTCATAGCTTTCATACCAGTACGCCGCATTCAGCGAAATGTCATCCTTGAGACGGTAGGTGGCATAGAGCTTGACGGTATCGAGCTCGGTGACGAGGTCAGGGAATTCACTGCCTCTAACGCTGATCTCGCCACGCGAGTGGGCACGCGTATAGTCGGCACCGATATCCAGCTTCTCCTCGATGACCTGGTACTTTATACCTATCCCGGCGGTGGTAATGGCATCGTCATTTTTTGCGGACCAATCGGCCGTTGAGAACAACTGGCTGCCTTTCTGCAGTGACTCGATCTCTGCATGATTGAAGAACAGGCTCATACTGGTTTTTTCGTTCAGCATCAGGGAGACGTCGGCACTCAGGCTGGCCTCCCGACCGTCTATCAGGCCGACGTCCGACTTGTCGTAATCGTCATTGATGTAGTCGAAACCTGCGCCCAGGGAGACCACCTCGGTCGGCGACAAGCTGGCATACACGCCGATGGTGTCGCGGGTGCGGTCTGCCATGTTGTACTTGCGCAGCAACGGATTCTGTTGCGAATCGATTTCAGGCACAAGGCTGTAGGACGATGCATCGCGATTTGCATGTGTGTACTTGAAGGTCAGGTGGGTCTTGTAATCTATACGCCATTTCAGTTTGCCCCACAGGCTATTTTCCTCGGTCTTGTCGACCTCCTGAAAGTCGCGCTCATAGGCATCGTATTCGTAGCCGGCGCGCAGCTTGGAGCCCTTGGGAAGACGGTATTCGGCACCCAGTTTAACTGTGTTGCGGGTATGGCTGTAGGGCAGATTGGTACGTGTTACCGGGTTCAGGAAGCTGTCCGTGGACACCCAGTTGTAGGCGGCCTGCGGGGTCTGGTTGTCGCGGTCGTTATAGCCGTAGCTGGCACTCAGGCGCAGCTTGTCGGTCACTGCCGATGACAGCCTGAGATTCGCCGTCAAGGTGTCGACTTCGCCGTCCAGCGAGGTGCGCGGCAGGGAAATGCTACCTAGGGTGGTATTCAGGGTCGCCGGCAGGAAGCGTTCATCCTGTTCCATGCGGCCGATGGACACATCACCGGTAGCGCGGGTCCGGTCTGAAAACTGGTAACCAATAGAGAACATGGCCTGGTGGAACTGATTGTCGGGTGGCAGGGCCAGCTGGCCGCTGTCGGCGCCCGCCACCAGGGGGGTGAATGGATTGTCCCAGATCAGGGATTCATCTGCGTTGCGAAAAAAGGAACCGTAATAGGCCAGCTGGACCTGCAGCTTGCGGATGTGGTACGCGATCGAGGCATCCCTCTCATCGGTCTCATAATCGACCGGCCGGACCAGTTGTGCCGAGTTGAAGAAAAAGGCACCGCCGGCGCGCCGGCTACCGTCGCGGTCCTCACGGCGGAAGTTGACCTTGTACTCCCAGTGCGGGCTCCAGCGCGGTCCCCTTAACAAATGGGCACCAACTCCAAGGCGTTTGCGCTGCGTCTCGAGTTGCACCCCGCGCAGGCCGGCTGCCAGTGCACTCATCCCGGCGGTGGTGCCGGAGGCGACCCAGCCGGGCGGCAGGCTCAGGGTATCACTGCCGTTACCGCTGAAGGGTGTTGCAGCACTGTCGGAGATGAAATGCGGGAGCTCGTCATAGCGCAGGAACAAGTCGTAATGGCCCTGCAGGCCACCCTCAATGGCCATAGAACGCGAGTCCTGGCCAACCTCGATGGCATGCAGGTCGTAGTAACGGGCGTCCTCTTCGTTGCGATAAAGTAACCGCACATTACCGATCAGGTAAGCGCCCTCTTCAGTCAGGCCGGTGTACTCTCCGAACTTGAAGGAGTCATCCGAAACAACGCCCACGCCGACATCCAGCTCACCACTGTAGCCTTCCGTATATTCGCAGTATTCGCACTCCCACCTGGAGGTATCCACGGCATTCGGATCATACTCGACGGCGAATTCATACTCGATGGCGAATGCAGGCAGCGGCATGGACAACGCGGCGAGCAATAAAAGGCCTCTGGTTGCTTTCATTGTCTGGTCCCTTTCATCTTCATTTTCTCGGCCTCATGCCACCCTAACGCATCAGTTTCACACCGGAGGGATGGTTCGAGCCGTGTACCTGCGTATGGCAATTAAGGCAGGAACCGGCGAGCAGGAATCCAGAGGCAATCCCGGTGGACAGGCCACCAGTGGTATGGGCAATACTCGGGTGTCCCGCCTGTGAGTGGCATTGCTGGCAGAGCAGTGGTGTGCGCTTGTTCAACAGTGTCGGGTGGATTGATCCGTGCGGTGTATGACACAGGCTGCAATCCTCCGTCACAGGTGCATGCTCCCACAGCAGCGGTCCGCGTTTCTCGGCATGACAGGTATAGCACATCTGATTCAGGGTCGGCTTTTTCAACAAGCTGTCAGAGATCGACTCATGAACCGCCTCATGGACAGTGTGACAATCACTGCAGGCCATGTGCCCAAAACGCACGGGATGATTGGATGGCCTGTGAAATTCCGCGCGTTCCTTCAGGTGGCAGTTGAAACACACCTCGGGCTGCGTCCCCTTGTCGAGCACGGGATCATCCTGGACGTGGATCCTGTGACAATTGGCACAGGCCAGGTCTCCCCCCTCGTGTACGCTGCCTTCCCAGCCGATGTGATCGGCATCCCGATGGCAGTTGAGACACATCTTGTTCTGCAACTCCACGGGTTCATCCGATTTGACACCGAAATTCAGTATCGGTGGACGCTCCTGCCCGGCCCGGACCTTGCCGACGTGTCCGCCCCTCTTCAGTGCTTCCTCCATTGCAGCCACACCCGAGACACCCGGTCCGTGACAGGCCTCGCACTGCAACCCGCCAAAGGGCGAGCGCTCATCACCCTTTTGACCGTGTTTGGTCTTGAAGATATCGAAGACGGGATATTCCTTGTCCTCGTCATGGCACTTGAGACAGGTGTCGGACCCCTTCTTGGTGTACTCGGAAATCAGTACGTGTTCATCACCGACAGCCGGGTTGAACACGAAAACCGTGATTAAAAGCAGTGTACGGATCAGCCAGTGTTGTTTATTCATATTCCTGTCAATGGTGTGCGAACCCGTGCCCCCCGATTGTGCCTTGTCCGTTTCATCCCTGCACCCGGGACGGACCATTACCTGCAACGGGTATCGATGATCAACCCGCGACCACACCCGCGGTGGCCACTTCTACAACAACCGATGGGCCCTGGACTGTCCCACCGGTCTGCAAACAGCTTGTCCAGCGTCACAATCCAGTGAGACGGTTGATTTCACCCCCCTGTTATTCCCGACCAGCGCCTAACCGGGCGCCTTCACCAGGCCCCGGGGACCAGCCCGAGACCATGGCTGGTGATAATATGCTGTATTCGCCCGAATGCAAACATATAATAACGAACTCAATGCGTTATTGACCCATGTCAAGGCGACTCTACAATTTTTAACGTTATGTGTCAGTAGGAAACTGATAATATATACTACGTTGCGCCGGCTGCCCGGGCCTGTCCGGATTTGGCGATTCCGGGAATCACCGGCGGACAACGATGACAAACGACACACGGAGCCTATGATTATGTCCATTCATGCGAAAAAATATCTTGTACCACTTTTCCTGGGTGTGTCTTTCAGCGTCTCCGGCTTCGTAAATGTATCGTTTGCCGATCTAGCGAAGGACCTCGAGGGCTGCGCCTATTGTCATGGCAAGGACGGCGCCAGTACCGACCCGCATGTACCGATCATCGGCGGCATGTCCGCCATTGTTTTGGAAGATGCCATGATTGCCTACAGCGACGAGGAACGATCGTGCCCGGAATATGAATACCCGGAAGGCCCTGATAAAGGCAAAAAGACAACCATGTGCGAAATCGCCGATGATCTTTCCAAAAAAGAGACCAAGGCAATTGCCGAGTATCTCGCCGGAAAACCGTTTGTACGCGCCAAGCAGGAATTCGACGCGACGCTGGTGGAGAAGGGCAAGGAGGTTCATGACGAGCTTTGCGAGAAATGCCATGCCGAAGCCGGCAGCCTCGCCAGTGATGATGCCGGCATGCTCGCCGGGCAGTGGATACCGTATCTGGAACACACGTTCAAGGACTACGCTGCCGGCACGCGCCCGATGACTAAAAAGATGAAAAAGAAAATGAAAAAGCTCGACGATGAATCCACAAATGCACTCATTCAATATTATGGCAGTTTGCAGTAGACACGTCGCAATTTAGTCATGCGAACTGCATACCTCCCTTGAGGGCGCACCATCATGAGTGCGCCCTGTTTCATGCTGGATACTGATAGCGCATTGTAGGCCTAAGGAAAAATTGCCATGCCTATATCGAAACATCTAGCACGCGCCTTGTCTGGGCTTGTGTGGCTATTGGCAAGCCTGTTGCCTGTACAGGCGCTGGCCCTGGTCGATCCCGAAACCAGCCATACCGGGATCGAGCAAGCCGCCGACAACCTGGATGACGCGACCTGCCTGAGTTGCCATGGCGACGGCCAACACGAGATTCAGGTGCCGGATGCGGACGAGGAAATGCGCCCTCTGAAGGCGATAGAACAAGACCGCTTGGTTAAAAGCGTGCACGGCGACATGACCTGCGTCGACTGTCACCAGAACATCACAGACAGCAAGGCGCAACATCAGAAAAGCACGGCAATAGAACCGGATTGCGCCACCTGCCACCGGGTTGAGTGGGAGATCATTAAGCAGCAGGATCTGACCACGGAAAAGGCGCGCATGGGGATGGTGGTAGAAAACATCGATGCCTACGCAGAATCCCTGCATGCCTTGCCGGCAGGCAAATCGAGCGTCAAGGCATACTGTGATGACTGTCACGACACGCATTACTTCAATGTTCCGCCAAAAGGCACATCGAAGCGTACCGACTGGCACCTGACCATCCCCCAAGTTTGCGGTACGGAGTGTCACGACGATTCGCTGGAAGAATACGAGACGTCGGTGCATGGCAAGGAAGTCATGGAAAAACAAAACGTAAAAGCGGCAGTGTGCACTGACTGTCATACCGCCCATGACATCACCAAGACCTCTCGTGATCCCTTTCAACTCTCCGTCACCAAAACGTGCGGCAATTGTCACCAGGAAAATTTCGCGACCTACCGCGACACCTATCACGGCCAGATCAATACCCTGGGCTATGCCTATACCGCGAAGTGCTACGACTGCCACGGCAGTCACGAGATCCTGGGGGTCGATGATCCGGATTCGACCATACACCCGGATAACCGCCTGGAGACCTGCCGGGAATGCCATAATGGCAAGAAAATAAAACTGGCCACACAGGGATTCCTGACCTTCGGCCCGCACGCCAACGCCCATGATTTCGAGCGCTATCCGCAGATGTGGATAGCTGCAAAATTCATGCACTTTCTACTGTTGTTTGTGTTCGGTTATTTCTGGGCACATTCACTGCTGTGGTGGATTCGCGAATGCAAGGATCGTTGCGGGCAAAAAACACAGCAACATATCCGCACCGACGAACTGCTGAAGGGAGATGACCGGCAGGTGCGGCGTTTCGGCCTGATCTGGCGCATCGGCCACCTGCTGTTTGCACTGAGCGTAATGATGCTGATCCTGACCGGCATGGCGCTGTTCTACTCCTATACCAACTGGGCGCCGGTTGTCATCAATGCACTCGGCGGTCCGCAATTGGCCGGGCTGATCCATCGAATCAGCGCAGCAATTATGCTCGGCATATTCTTTCTGCATCTGATCGGTGTGTCGATCCACATCTACCGCAAACGAAAGACATTCCGCTGGTTCGGGCCCGACTCGCTGGTACCCAACTGGAAAGATATCAAGGATGCCTGGGGCATGTTCAAGTGGTTCGTCCACAAGGGACCGAAGCCTGTCTTCGATCGCTGGACATACTGGGAGAAATTCGACTATTGGGCGGTGTTCTGGGGTATGGCAATCATCGGTGGCAGTGGCGTAATGCTGGCCTTCCCCGATGTGACTGCGTCGATTTTTCCCGGTTGGGTGTTCAATGTGGTCACGCTGGTACACGGAGAAGAGGCCTTCCTGGCTGCCGTGTTCCTGTTCACCGTACATTTCTTCAATAACCATTTTCGCCCGGACAAGATGCCCCCGCCGGATGTGGTGATGTTTACCGGCACCCAATCCCTGGAAGAATTCCGCCGCGATCACAGGCTGCAGTACGACCGTCTGGTCGAAACGGGACAATTGGAAAAATATCTGGTGAATGCCCCATCCAGGCCCATGACACTTGGATCGAAGATCCTGGGCATCGTCCTGATCGCGTGCGGTTTGGCGCTACTACTCGTTGTAGCTATCGGATTCTTCGGCGGTTATACCCCGCACAGCGCAGCCATACCGCCACACTAATCAAGCGGGCGGCAAGCGCTATGCAAGCTGTGGCCGGCTCGAGCGGATTCCTGACCAGGTTTCGATCGACGCAGGCCCTGCCGTTGTAGACGCCCGGCAGCGCGGGTTTTCACCTCCAGAAAACGGCATGGAGACGCGAACCATCATGGTTTTCTTGCCACATAGTTATAAATTCCAGCTTGTTGCTGATAGTATCCAGTCAATATACAGTGCTTGTAGCCCACATGTGCCCGACTCCGGCTTCAGTGCACCACCTGCATGACTGCGGCGACAAACCACAAATGGAGCATATGACAATGAACCTTCACACGAAAAAATACCTTGCATCACTTTGTCTGACTGTGATTTTCAGTATCTCCGGCCTCGTGAACGTGTCCTTCGCAGGCGAGTTCGAGGAGCTGGAATCCTGCTATCACTGTCATGGCGAAGATGGCGCAAGCACCGAACCGGAAATACCCAGTATTGGCGGCTTATCTGCACCGTACATAATCGATACCATGCTTACTTACCGGAACGACGAACGGCCCTGTCAGGAGACCGAGTTCCCTGTCGGTCCGCGCAAGGGTGAAAAAACCGATATGTGTGTGACCGCCAGAGACCTGTCTGAGGCACAAACCGAGGAGATCGCGGAGCATCTGGCCAAAGAACCGTTTGTCCGCGCCAAGCAGGACTTTGATCCTGAGAAGGCCAAACCCGGTAAAATCGTTCACAATCGCCTCTGCAAGAAATGTCACGAGGACGCCGGCGCCTCACCGGATGATGATGCCGGCATCCTGGCAGGCCAGTGGATGCCCTATATGGAGCAGCAGATGGAGGAATATCTGACTGGCAAGCGCCCAATGCCGAAAAAGATGAAAATCAAGATGGACAAGCTTGACAAGACGGATACCGAAAATCTCATCCACTATTACGGCAGTTTCCAGTAGGACCTCGATTGGAGTGTCGCCCGCGCGCATTCCGGCGGCGGTAATAACGCGTCAAAAAGGGGGCACGCGTGTCAGAGACCAATGGAAACGACAATCCACCGGGCCGGCATAGGCGTCGGTCATGGGAAAAGAATTTATGGGGTAAACCACGCCTGAAATGGCTGCTCGGCATCCCGGCCGGGGGCTTCCTGATGTTCCTTGCAGGCATCATATTTTGGGGCGGCCTGCACACCGCCATTGAAGTCACCAACTCGATCTGGTTCTGCACCTCCTGCCATGAAATGAACATCGTCTATGAGGAATACAAGGAAACCCCCCATTACCAGAACGCCAGTGGTGTGCGCGCGACCTGCCCGGACTGCCATGTACCGAAGGAATGGGGTCCCATGATGGCGGTCAAGATACAGGCCACCTTCAACGAACTTCCCAAGAAGATTCTGGGCACCATCGATACCCCGAAAAAGTTCGAGGCCAGGCGGCTCGAACTTGCCCAAAATGTCTGGGACAAGATGAAGGAAACCGATTCCAGGGAATGCCGCAATTGTCATGATTTCGATTCAATGGCACTGGATGAACAGGACAAGAGCGCACGAAAGAAACATACGCTGGAACGCAGGCGGGAAAAAGGCGAAACCTGTATCGACTGTCACAAGGGCGTTGCCCACGAACTGCCGGAGGACTACGAGGGCGACTAGCCGAATGTGGTGACAACCCCGGTACAGCGCCTGTCATCAGCTGCATGTTAGCCAGGCGGCGAGTGACCTTACCGCAACCGTTTACGGCAGCAGGCCAGGATCGGCGGCAACCGTTGCACCCCGCCACACGGCCAGGCTGCCGCTACGAAATGCCTGGACGTGGACGGCGCCCGGGTGATCGGACCGATCAGCGCGGTAGTAGGCCACCAGATAGCCGTCGGGATTCTTCCTGCCCCAAACCCCTGCCCTGGACGGAAAGGTTACCTCGAGCGGCTGATCCAGGCGGCCGTAGAAATGGAACTGGCCGTGATAGATTGCCAGGTTCGCCACGGCGTGTCCCGCCGCCTGTGCCCGGGCAATCAAAGCGCTCACCTCTCGCAGGTCATAGGCGTGCGCCCCCGTCCGCAACACCCCGAGGTGTGCGACACCGATCAGGTACACCGAGACCAGTGCCAGCAGCACCGGGTAATGCCTGTCCCGGAGCGGTCTGAACAACAGCAGCACAAGACCCGCGGCCATGATCAGACCGCCCCAGAGCGGCTGGATCTCCATCATCCACGCCGCCCGACCCGGAAACCAGGGCAAGGCAGCGACCAGGGCACCGGCAATCAGCACGGCGGCCGCCAGCCACACGGGACGGCGCAGGGCCGGTTGCTCACCGCTCCGGGTGATCACGCGCGTAACCAGCAGGGCAACGACGGGCAATAGCGGCAGCAGGTACTTGGCCTGCTTGCCGCTGACCAGGCTGAACAGGACGAACACCGACACCAGCCACACCAGGCAAAAGCGGCCGCCCGGGTCCCGTAACAAGCCGGCACGGGTGCAGCGCCTCCATAACCAGGGTAGCAGCACCCAGGGCGCCGCCAACACCGGCAACCAGGGCAGGTACCACCACCAGGGATGGGCGTGGGCGAAGGACCGCACCAGGCGGTCAGCGGTCTGTCCCCACAGGATCGCCTCGCGATAGGCCTCGCCACCGGCCTGCGCCGCCGGCAGCGCCCAGCCCATCGTAATGGCACTACCCACCAGCAGGCTGACCACGATGCCGCCATACCAGCGGGCCCAGGAAGGCGCTCGACCGGCCTCGATCCATAACGGCGCCAGCAACGCCACCGGCAGCACGTGCAGCAGAATGACCGGCCCCTTGGCCAGCCCACCCAGCCCGATGGCGATACCGGCCAGCAACCAGCCGGCCAAACGTCCGTGTGCCGCAGTGACGATCCCGAGCATGGCCGTTACGCTAAACAACACCAGCAGCATGTCTATCTGCACCCAGCTGTAAAACGCCGTCCAGAACACGCTGCCAAACAACACCCAGGGGACCAGGCGCCGCGTGGCCACGTCCTGTGGCCACAGGCACGCGGCCAGCCGCACGCTCGCAAACAACGCACCGAGCGACACCAGAGGGGCCACGCTGCGCGGCCACCATTCGTTCACCCCGAACAGCCACCAGCCGGCATGCATCAGCCAGAAGAACAGCGGTGGCTTGTGACTGTAGGGCTCGCCGTTCAGGAAGGGGACCAGGAAATCGCCGCGCTGCCACATCTCCCAGGCCACCCCGACATAGCGGGTCTCGTCCATAGGGAACAGCGGCCGCGTCAACAGGGCCAGTACCACGAGCACCAGCCACAACGCCCCCAGGCCCAGCCATGGGCGGGCGCCTGGATTCATGCGCCGGGCATCCCTGGTAGCGCCGACATCAGCGTGTTTCCCGGCGGGCCCCGGGTGTGGTGGAAACCGCATCCAAACCGAGATTGTGGTCCAGGGCCGCATCCAGCACCTTACCGTGGCGGTAACGACGATAGAGATACACACCCAGCAGGGCGGCAACCATGAACAGGGCAACGGCCATCGCCACCTGCCAGAACTGACCGACCTGGGTACCGCTACCGATCAGGGCAAACACCAGCATCTGCGGCACATATCCGAGTGCCGAACCGAGAAAGAACGGCAGCGGCCGTACCCCGGACACACCGGCCGCCAGGTTGACCATCCAGTTGCTGCCCAGCGGCAGCAACCGTACCAGCAGGGTCATGGCAAAGGGGTTGTCGTGGATAAAGTTGTCCAGCTTGCGGATGCGTGCGGAATAATGCCGCGTCAGCCAGGAACGGCCCAGCGACCGGGACACGGTGAAACTCAGCAGACAGCCCAGCAGCGCCGCCAGTGTCCCCAGCAGGGCCCCCGCCAGGAAACCGAAGCCATACCCGCCGAGAAAGGCAATCACCTGGCGCGACAGGCCGATGCTGGCAAGCAGACCGCCCACACCGATGAACAGCAACTCACCCGAGAGGCCACGGCCCTGCACATGGGCGTCGATCCACTCACGGTCGATGACATCGCCCAGCAGGTAACCCAGCACGACCAGCACGGCGATCACCGTCAAACCGGGCAGGAAAATGCGCAGCTTCATCGGTGCCTACTCACGCTCGGGAACAACGGGCCGCAGCCCACGCCGCTGCAGCCAGCGAACCCCGAGAAGATCGGCCATGCCCGCCCAGAGACGGTTATGCACCCCGTACTTGCTCACACCCAGACCGCGCGGCCGGTGCCGTACCTCCACGGAGCGCACCTGCCCGCCGGCGCGCAGCACCAGTGCCGGCAGGAAGCGGTGCATGTGATCGAACTGCGGCAGCGCGAGAAACACATCGCGGGTAAACACCTTAAGGCCACAACCGGTATCCGGTGTATTGTCCCGCAACAGGCGACTGCGCACACCGTTGGCGATACGGGAGGAAATCCGTTTCAATCTGCTGTCCTGGCGCGACCTGCGCCAGCCGGCAATGAGCCAGAGGTTCGCGGGCGCATCCGCTGCCGTTGCGGTTGCATACAGAGCCGGGATGTCGGCCGGATCATTCTGGCCGTCACCGTCCAGGGTGGCTATCCAGGGTGCCTGCGCGGCGTTGACGCCGCTGGCAATGGCCGCTGATTGCCCGCGGCGTTGCGGGTGCTGCAGTAGCCGCAGCCGGGACTGCTGCTGCCGGCAGGCGTCAAGCCGATCGGCCGTGGCATCGGAACTGCCGTCATCCACCACGATGATTTCATAGTCTGTCTGCCCCTCCAGTACAGCGGCGATTTCATCGAGCAGCGGGCCGATACTGCCGGCCTCGTTGAACACCGGGATGACAATGGTGAGATCCATGTGATTACCTTACTGCACGTAGGGTGTAGCCCGTTTTGCGGAAGACAGGGTTTAAGCGTTTGGTTATAGTACTACGCCCTACCCGCAGTACGTTTTCACGGCCATGAGCGAGCATAAACAATATACCAACCAACTCATCAACGAGACCAGTCCCTACCTGCTGCAGCACGCGCACAATCCCGTCGACTGGTACCCCTGGGGGCCCGAGGCGCTGGACAGGGCGCGCAGGGAAAACAGGCCCATCCTGCTCTCGGTGGGTTATTCGGCCTGCCACTGGTGCCACGTCATGGCACACGAGTCCTTCGAAGATCCGGAGACCGCCGACCTCATGAACCGCCTGTTCATCAACATCAAGGTGGACCGGGAGGAGCGCCCGGATCTCGACAAGATCTACCAAACAGCGCACTCGCTGCTCACCCAGCGCACCGGCGGCTGGCCCCTGACGGTGTTCCTGACACCGGACGACCAGGTGCCTTTCTTCGCCGGCACCTATTTTCCCAACGAGCCCCGGCACGGTATGCCCGCGTTCGCCGATCTGATGCAGCGCGTGGTGAACTTCCTCGCCGAACACGAAGACGAGATCCGCAAGCAGAATACCTCGCTGGTCAATGCACTTGAATCGATCAGTGCCGCCGGGACCGCGGCTGAAGCGCTTCATGGCGCGCCGCTCGACACGGCCCGGCAGCAGCTGGAACGCAGTTTCGACGAACGCCATGGCGGTTTCGGCGAGGCGCCGAAATTTCCCCACCCCAGCAACCTGGAGCGCCTGCTGCGCCACTGGGCCGGCACCTGTGTCAACGGCGGCGGCGCCGACCAGCGCGCCCTGCACCTGACGGTCTTTACCCTGGAGCAGATGGCACAGGGCGGGATGAACGACCAGCTGGGCGGCGGCTTCTGCCGCTACTCCGTGGATGACCGCTGGATGATCCCGCATTTCGAAAAGATGCTGTACGACAACGGCGCCCTGCTGGCCCTCTATGCCGAGGCCCATGCCGCCACCGGCAATCCGCTGTTCAAACGCACCTGCGAACAGACGGCGGCCTGGGTGATGCGCGAGATGCAATCCGAAGAAGGCGGCTATTACTCCAGCCTGGATGCCGACTCGGAGGGCGAGGAAGGCAAGTTCTATGTCTGGACGCCGGAGGAAGTCGAATCCCTGCTGACAGCGGAGGAATACCGCCTGTGTGCGCGCCACTTCGGCCTCGACAAGCACCCCAACTTCGAAGGCAAGTGGCACCTGCACGTCTACCGCAGCCGCGAACAGCTGGCGCGGGAGTTTTCCCTTGAAGCCACTGAAGTCGACCGCCTGATCACGCAGGCCTGCGACAAGCTGCTGGCGGCACGCGAGCGGCGGGTACGCCCGGGACGTGACGACAAGGTGCTCACCGCATGGAATGGTCTCATGATCCGTGGCATGGCCGTGGCCGGGCGCCTGCTCGACCGGCCCGAGTGGATCGACTCCGCCGGGCGCGCGGTCGATTTCATCCATGAGCAGCTATGGCGGGACGGCCGCCTGCTGGCCACCTTCAAGGACGGGCGCGCCCACCTCAACGCCTACCTCGACGACTACGTTGACCTGATCGATGGCCTGCTGGAACTGCTGCAGGCCCGCTGGCGCGACCGTGACCTGCTGTTTGCCATCGAACTGGCCGAGGTCGTGCTCGACCATTTCCGCGATCCGGCCGGCGGCTTCTTCTTCACCTCGGACGACCATGAGACGCTGATCCAGCGTCCCAAGCCCAATCACGACGACGCGACCCCGTCCGGCAACGGGATTGCCGCCAAGGTATTCGCGCGCCTGGGCCACTTGCTGGGCGAGGCCGCCTACCTGGACGCCGCCGAGCACAGCCTCAAGGCGCTCTGGCCCAGTGTCGAGCACATGCCGCACGGCCATGCCAGCCTGCTGGTCGCACTGGAGGAATCACTGAACCCGATACAGACGGTCATCCTGCGCGGCAGCGGGGACGCCATGGCCGCCTGGCAGCGGCGCCTGAACGCCGCCTATGCACCGCGGCGCCTGGCACTGGTGATACCGGAGAGCGAGCATGTGCTGCCGGGGGTGCTCTCCGAGCGCAGTGCGCAGGGCGAGGTACTCGCCTACATCTGCACGGGCCTGTCCTGCAGCGCCCCGGTCACGGATTTCGACATATTTGAAACCCTGTTGTCCGAATCCGAGGTACAGACGAGCGCATGAGCGACATCACCGACACCCTGCAACTGCCCGGCGCCCGGCTGGAGAGAATCGAGACAGGCGAAAACGCAATCACCCTGCACCTCACCGGGATCGCTATCGTGCGGGTCATGGAGGCGACCTTCGAAGACACCCTGTGGACACAGGACTGCAAGCTCGTTATCAGGGATGTCGAGGTCGAGGGCGAGTTGCCGGACTGCCCGTGCGAGATCAAGGGTGGCGACCTGATCAACAACATCTTCACCTACCGGGACCATGCCCCCCTGCCGATCGACTGGCGTGGCTCGGTCGGCTGCAAGGTCAGCGTGGCTGACAGCGGCGCGGTATTCTCGATCGATGGCGGATCCATGCAACTGGAACGCCTTGGTCACCCACGCTACATCAAGCACATCAAGAAGACCTGAACACCTCGCGAACCTGAGCACCCTCAATCCAGCAAGCGCTGGCTGGCCAGTACCTCCCGGAGGATCCGGTCCCGTGACGAGAGGGGAATGTGCCATTCCGTGTATTTCATGAACCGTCATCACTGACATCGGGGGCAAAACCGCGCCGCAGGGTGTTTTCCGTGACGCAGACCGGATCCATGAATTGCCTGAGATAGTCCTCGCCCCCCGACTTGCTGCCAATACCACTCATCCTGAAACCGCCGAACGGCTGGCGGGATACTGTGGCGCCGGTAATCTTGCGGTTCAGGTACAGGTTGCCGACCTGGAATTCCAGCTGTGCCTGCTGCAGATGGCTGGGTTGACGCGAGTACACACCCCCGGTCAGGGCATAGCTTGTGCCATTGGCGATTTCAATGGCCTGATCAAATGAGTCGGCACGCAGTACCGCCACTACCGGGCCAAAGATCTCCTCCTGGGCCAGCGGGTCATCCACCCTGACATCGGTAAAGATCGACGGTGCGAGGTAGTGGCCTTCATCCGGCAGCGTCTGATTGTGGCCATATACGAGCGTGGCACGCTGCTGTGCCTGCTCGATCACGTGCGCAATGCGTGCCTGTGCTTCTGCATCGATCACCGGCCCCATGAAGTGCCCCGGCTGGCGGGGATCGCCCAGGGTCAGGCTGCGAGTCGCTTCAACCAGGCGCTCGACAAAGGCTTCGTACAGACTACCCACCACGATGACCCGGGATGCCGCGCTGCACTTCTGACCCTGGTAACCGAAGGCGGAGTGCACGACACCCGGAATGGCATCATCCAGATCGGCATCCTGATCAATAACGATGGCATTCTTGCCGCCCATTTCCGCAATCACGCGCTTGATCTGTGTCTGACCGGACGTTGCGCGTGCGCCAAGTTCTATCAGGCGGGTGCCAACCGCCCGGGACCCGGTAAACGCGATCAGGCTGATCTCCGGGTGGCGTGCCAGGTATTCACCGATCGTCTGTCCGGGACCCGGCAGGAAATTCACGACCCCGGGCGGCAGACCAGCAGCGTCGAGCAACTGCATGAACTGTGCAGCAATCACCGGTGTCAGCGAGGAAGGCTTGAGAACCGCCGTATTGCCGCAGACGATGGTGGCCGACAGCATCCCGCACAGTATGGCCAGCGGAAAATTCCACGGGGTGATGACCAGGCCGATGCCCCTGGGCCGGAAACAGTACTGGTTGTGTTCACCGTTGATCTCGACAACCCGGGGCTCCGCCAGCTGCTCGGCCTGGTCGGCATAGTAGTTCAGAAAGTCCATGGCCTCGCAGACATCCGCGTCGGCCTCGTGCCAGTTCTTGCCTGCTTCGAGGATCTGCCAGGCCGAGAATATATCGCGCTGTTCACCGAGAAGTTCCGCAGCCCTTCTCAGGTAACGGGCACGTTTCCGGGCAGGCAGGCGGCTCCACGACGGATACGCAGTCCTGGCTGCGGCAAGCGCCTGGTCCGCCTGGTACCGTGTTGCCTCAGCGACAGTCCCGACCACTTCATCGGGTCTGGCCGGATTGAGGGAACGGATCGCGTGTTCGCCGTTCACCGGCTGTCCGCCGATCTGCAGGGGATAGTACCGCCCAAGCTGTTCCCGGACTGACTCGATGGCACGTGCAAATGCCGCGCGCTCGCCGGCCTGCGTGAAGCGGTGTAACGGCGTGTTGTGGAAGCGCTGAACGCTGTCAGGTGTTTCTGTGATTGCCTCGGGTTCCGGCTTTTCCAGATTCACCTGGCCGGCAGCGGACCGGGACAGACCGGAATCCAGCAGGGTCTGCCCGGAACTGTTTTCGAGCAGGCGGCGCACCAGATAGGACATGCCGGGCAGTGTTTCACCACAGGGTACATAGACACGCAAACGGTAACCCATCTCGACCAGGGCCTGCTTAAACTCATCCGCCATACCGTACAGCATCTGGAACTCGAACTGGTGCGCACTGAGCCCGTGCTTTTCCGCCAGCGCCATTGCACAGGCAATACTGCGTGCATTATGGGTTGCCACGGCTGTTTCCACGGTCGGATATCGATTTAACAGGTAGTCCAGGCTGCCCTCATAACAGGCGTCGGTCCTCGCCTTGCCCTGCCAGACCGGCGGAGGCCACTCGTGCTGACGGGCGATGACGGTTTCATAGTCCCAGTAGGCCCCGCGCACCAGGCGTACGGTAACCGGCGTAGTGCGCTGTTCTGCCCAATTGACCAGCCGCTCAAGGTCATCGCGGCTGTTCGTGAGGTAGGCCTGAATGGCAATGCCCACATGCGGCCAGTCCCTGAAATCGGACTCGTTCAGGACTTTCTGAAAACACTGCAGCACAATGTGTTTGAACTCATACTGCTCCATGTCGATGGTAACGAATGCGTCGTTGTTGCGTGCGGCTCTGAGGATGGGTCGCAGACGTTCAGCGATGCCGCGCACACTGCCATCGGGGTCGGCGCTGTTAATCTGCGAGTACAGTGAGGAAAGTTTCAGCGAGATGTTGATGGCTGGCGTGGGAAGAGCCGTCACGCTATCAGGCGGAGAACCGGCATCGTCCTGGAGGCCAGTTTCACCCAGCCTCTCCAGCAGGTCCAGGTAGGCCGCCTGGTAGCGCCGGGCCTCGGTCTCGCTGACCACGGCCTCGCCGAGGAGGTCCAGACTGAAATCCATACCGTCGGCCTGCAGACGTCTGACGGTATGCAGAGCCCGACCCATGTTGCGTCCACCCATGAAACGGCGTGACAGACCACGCAAGGTCGCCCGCACCAGCGGTGCGGCCACATGCACCGCCCAGGGTGTGCCGCTGTGCCTGAGGCTCCAGTGACTGATACCCGGCCAGGGCAGATCGACCTGCCCGAAATACTCCTGCAGATGGGATACCAGCTCGGTGTCATCACCGAGGGCCGGCAGGACATCTATAAACCGAAGCGCCTGTACACGAAAGTCCCGGTCCTGGATGGCGCGGGCAATGAGCACATCCAGCCAGGTCTGTCCGGCATCCTCACGGGCCTGTGCTGCATGATCGACCAGGATCGCGCCCCGTTCCCGTATCCTCCGCTCCATTGCGTCACTTGCCGTCATAAAACGCCACCGTGACAGGGGGATCAGTGGTCAGGCATCGGGGCGGCGCGCAATCAGGACGGCATTCACCGCGTTGTATGCGACCAGCTTCCGTTACGCCCGCTGAAACTGATGATGCGGTTCGAGGTGACGACCAGGGCCGCATAGTCCTGGGCCTCGGCACTCTTGAATTTCTCGCCTGCCATCCTGCGCAGGCTGCGCCAGCCGCCCGAGAAGGCTCCGATGCCGACGAAGCGCTGATTGGTCACCACCACGGCCACACCACTGGCGACGATCCGTTCCAGGACCTCCTCCTTGGCTTGCAGATCCAGGTCAAAGAACTGCCCGGTCTGGGCATTGCTGGCGACCACCCGATCCTCTTCCATAACCAGGAATAGCGCCTTTTCGACCTCATCCCCCCCTGCCCTGCCGGCAACCAGCAGGGCCAGGGCAGCAAACACCAGTACCTGCGACAACAAGGTCACCGGTTGCGCATTTCCAGAGACTGTATCAGCTACGCTAATGAGGATTTTCGTGGGCATGCCTAGGGAACCTCTGATTTATTAATGCATCACGTCATGGCGAGCGCGATGTACATGGATGAACAAGTGCCGCGGGAGGCATGGATGCCGGGAACGGCCAGCGAAATAGAGATCCCTTCGCTGCGCTCGGGACGCCTGCGGCGGATTGCTTCGTCCCGCCACGGCCTGCGGCCTCGCGGTCCTCGCAATGACGAATTGATCAGAGCTTTCCTAGAGTGTAGCCCATGGACCGGGCAGGTTCCTGCAAGGTGTCGCCCGCGCTTGTGGCCACCGCTGCCCGTTGCGGGCAGCGTGCTCACATCAGGTCCGACCCGAAGCTGTCCCGGTAACGCAGCCTGAACTCGTCCGCATCAAAACTGTGATTCTGGGTACCGTGATGTTCGATCTTGATCGCCCCCATGAGCGCCGCAACCCGGCCGGTGGTTTCCCAGCCGAGGTTATTCATCATGCCGTACAACAGCCCGCCGCGGTAGGCATCACCGCAACCGGTCGGGTCAACCAGTTCACCCACCCTGGCGGGCGGGATATCGATCCGTTCGCTCTCCGTATAGATATACGAGCCCTTGCCGCCCCGGGTTACGATGAGTGCCTCAACATGTTCCGAGATTTCATGCGGTGACAGGCCGGTACGCTCCTGCAGCAGCTGTGACTCATAGTCATTGACGCACACCCAGGTGGCCTTTTCGATGAAGCCCATGAGTTCCTCCCCGCCGAACAACGGCAGACCCTGTCCCGGGTCGAACACAAAGGGGATACCGGCCTCGACAAACTGCTCAGCGTGATCAAGCATCCCTTGCCGGCCATCGGGTGACACCATGCCCAGGGTAACGCCGCTGGCGTCTGCAACGCTGTTGAAATGTGAACCGTCCATGGCACCGGGATGAAATGCGGTTATCTGGTTGTCGTCCATGTCGGTGGTGATGAAGGCCTGGGCGGTATAACTCTCGCTCAGCTCGGTGACATGGCGTCGGTCGATACCGTTGTAATCCATCCACTCGGCATAAGGTGCGAAGTCGGAACCCACCGCCCCCATCGGCAGGGGCTCACCCCCGAGCAACTTGAGGTTGTAGGCGATATTCCCGGCGCAACCACCGAACTCACGGCGCATCTCCGGCACATGAAAGGCCACGTTCAGGATATGCACCTGGTCGGGCAGGATGTGGTTTTTGAACCTGTCCTTGAACACCATGATGGTGTCAAAGGCGAAGGACCCACAGATCAGAGCTGTCATAGTGATTACCCCCTAGCGTATTCTTGATGTTATAGACCACGGGCAGGCGCACTGCCCGTGCAGCGGCTGCCCGGTGCTCATGTCCAGTCTACCAGCACCAGCAGCCAGACCAGACCGGCATTGACCAGTGCGATGAGGACGGCCGCCGAGCCGATGTCCTTGGCGCGCCCCGCCAGTTCATGGCGCTCTTCACCGAAGCGGTCGACCACCGCCTCGATCGCCGAGTTGAGCAATTCGACCACCAGCACCAGTATCCAGGCCATGACCAGCAGCGCACGTTCGCTGCCGCCATCGCCCAGCCACAAGGCCAGCGGTATCAGGATTAAAGTGAACGCGACCTCCTGACGAAAGGCCGCTTCGTTGCGGAAGGCGGCAGTCAGACCCTGCCAGGAATAGCCGGCCGCCCTGAGCAGGCGCTTCACACCGGTGTTGCCGGGCTCGTTTGCCATAAACCGTGAACGTCGCCAGGCCTGTCAAATGGACCGCTGGCGAGCCGCATCAGCCCTAGGCGACCGTACCCGACCAGGCCAGGTCCAGCTGTTTCGCGGCACGCACCTCGTCCAGCCGGCGCACCGGTTGGGTATGCGGTGCCTCCTTGAGCAGCTCGGGGCTGGTCTCCGCCTCCTTCTGGATCTGCACCATGGCTTCCACGAAGGCGTCCAGGTCTTCCTTACCCTCGGTCTCGGTCGGCTCGATCAGCAGGCACTCGGGCACTAGCAGGGGAAAGTAGGTCGTCGGCGCATGCATGTTGTAATCCAGCAGGCGTTTGGCGAAGTCCATGGCGGTGATGCCCAGTTCCTTGTGCTGACGCTTGAGCGTCACGATGAATTCATGGGTGGCGCGGCGCTCCGGGAACGCCAGGTCAAAACCCGCTTTAGCCAGCCTGGCCATCAGGTAGTTGGCATTCAGGGTGGCGAAATCCGCCACGCGGTGCATGCCTTCACGCCCCAGCATGCGCGCATAGATATAGGCGCGCATCAGCACCCCGGCATTTCCCATGAAGGCCGACAGGCGACCGATACTCTGCGGGCGCACGTCTTCGGTGATCCAGTAATACTCGTCACCGTCAAAACCGACGATCGGCACCGGCAGAAACGGCTCCAGGCGCTTGCTGACACCCACGGGTCCGGCACCCGGACCGCCGCCGCCATGCGGCGTGGAAAAGGTCTTGTGCAGGTTCATGTGAATCACGTCAAAGCCCATGTCACCAGGGCGCACCTTGCCGAGGATGGCATTGAGATTGGCACCGTCGTAATAGAGCAGGCCGCCGGCCTCGTGGATTACGGCGGCGATCTCCTCGATCCTGCGCTCAAACACCCCCAGGGTGGAGGGATTGGTCAGCATGATGCCGGCCGTTTTGGGCCCGACCGCTTGCTTGAGCGCGGCCAGATCGACATCGCCCTGCTTGTCGGTGGGGATCTCGTGCACCTTGTAGCCGCACATGGTGGCCGTGGCCGGGTTGGTCCCGTGCGCGGCATCCGGCACCAGGATCTCCGAACGCTCGGTATCACCGCGCGCATCGTGATAGGCGCGGATCATCGCAACCCCGGTGAACTCGCCCTGGGCACCGGCCGCCGGTGTCAGCGAGACCGCGGGCATGCCGGTCACTTCCTTGAGCATCTCCTGCAACTCGTACATGCAGGCGAGAAATCCCTGCCCCATCGCCTCCGGCGCGCAGGGATGGCGCGCCAGGAAACCCGGCAGCATGGCCAGCGTATTACAGCCGCGCGGATTGTATTTCATGGTGCAGGAACCCAGCGGGTAGAACTGGGTGTCGATGGAGAAATTTTTCTGCGATAACCGGGTGTAGTGACGCACCGCCTGCATCTCCGACACCTCGGGCAGCAGCGGTGGCTCCGCACGCAGCAGTTTTTCCGGGATATCGGTTGCTTCGTCAGCGTGTTCCGGGGCCTGGGCCTGGGCGCGCCTGCCGTGACGGGATTGTTCGAATATCAGCATTGCTCGTAAACCTTTCGTTTCCAGATGGTGCACACAGTGCACATGATTACCCTTCTCCCTGCGGAGGGTATCGCAAAAGCCCCTTCTCCCTCCGGGAGAGGGTTAGGGTGAGGGAAAAAGGGATGCCCTTTTCCAGAATTGTGTTGTAACCGATTACAGTACCGCCAGTGCCGCCTCGTAGTCCGGTTCATCGGCGATCTCCGGTACCAGCTGGGTATAGACGACCTGGTTGTTTCCATCGAGCACCACGACTGCGCGCGCGGTGATACCGGCCAGCGGTCCGTCCGTGATCAGCACGCCATAGTCCTTGGCGAAATTGCGGCTGCGCATCATGGAAAGCGGCACCACGTTGTCTATACCTTCCGCGCTGCAAAAGCGCCCCTGGGCAAAGGGCAGGTCCGCGGAGACCACCAGCACCACCACGTCATCGCGGCTCTTTGCATGGTCGTTGAATTTCTTCGTTGATATGGCACAGGTCGGGGTATCCAGGCTGGGCACGATATTGAGCAGCTTTTTCTTGCCGCCGTAGTCGGCCAGGCTGATGTCATTCAACTCGCCGTCCACCAGCCGAAAGTCCGGCGCCGCACCGCCAACCGCCGGCAGCTCTCCATTGGTCTGTGCCGCATTGCCATGCAGGGTAACTGTTGCCATGATTTACTCTCCCCTCGTCTGGTTGATCTTAAATATACATTGCCTAGCCCGCATTTCTCACCGGGATCCCGGATGCTGGTCGCTCCTGGCGGTCGCTTCGGGCTCCTGCCCTCTCGCGACACTTATACTTCCCTGTATGTCGTCCTGCCTCCCGCGGTACTTGATGTACAAGGCCTCTTCGCAGCCTTGCCCTGTACATCGCAAGTCCGGGCACGGGCAATGCCGATAACACATTGTCTTTTTTTCTGATCTGTACTCTGTTCATCACCTCATAACCTTATGTGAATCTACCGCCGCCCGGTGAGAAATGCGGGCTAGGCCATCTTCGGCTTGACCGGACAGCCCGCCACGGTCTGGGCACTGATCACTCGGTTCAGATGGTCTGCGTACAAGTCGATGTCGGCCGCGGTGCGGGTCTCGGTGGCGCAGACCAGCAGGGCATTACCAAGCTCCGGGTAATCCTTCGACAGGTCGTAGCCCGGCAACAGGTTATGTGCGTACAGGGGCCGCATCACGTCGGCCAGCGGCAGAGAGAAACGCAGTGCCGTTTCGTGGAAACAGGGCCGGTTGAACAGCGGCTCGACGTACTCATTCTCTGTCAGTTTCTCGACCAGCACCCGGGTACTGGCATGACAGGCGCGCGCAACCCGGGCCAGGCCTTCGGCGCCCAGCAGGGACATATAGATGGTTGCCGCCGTTACCAGCAGGCCCTGGTTGGTACAGATATTGGAGGTCGCCTTGGAACGGCGGATATGCTGTTCGCGCGCCTGCAGGGTCAATGTATAGCCGTCGCGGCCGTCGCGGTCGACGGTACGGCCGACGATGCGCCCCGGCATCTGCCGGACCAGAGCCTGCTTGCAGCACATATAACCGAAGTAAGGCCCGCCCGCGGCGAGCGGTACACCCAGTGGCTGGCCTTCGCCACAGGCGATGTCCGCGCCGTGCTCACCCCACTTGCCCGGCGGCTTAAGTAACGCCAGCGAGGTCGGGTTGGCAATCGCGATGACCAGTGCGCCCTGGCGGTGCGCCCAGTCGGTGATCGCGTCGACCTCTTCCAGAATGCCGAAAAAGTTGGGGTGCTGGATCACCACCGCGGTGATGTCATCGCCCTCGAAATGCCCGAGCGAGTCCGGGACGATGTTGCCGCCTTCGCTGCAGTACGGCACCTCGATCAGTTCGATATCCTGGTTGTCGACGATGGTGCGCGTGGTCTTGCGGTAGGCCGGATGGACCGTGGTCGGCACCAGGATGCGGCGTGACCTGGATTTGCGATTGCCGCGCACCGCCATCAGCACTGCCTCGGCCAGCGCCGAGGCGCCGTCGTACAGGGAAGCGTTGGAGACATCCATGGCGGTCAGTCCGGCCATCATGGTCTGGAACTCATAGATCAGCTGCAGCGTGCCCTGGCTGGCCTCCGCCTGGTACGGGGTGTAGGCACTGTAGAACTCGCCACGCGTGGTGATCTGCCAAACAGCCGCCGGAATATGATGGTCATAGGCCCCGGCACCCATGAAACACAGGGGGCGCCCGTCGGCCTCGGCGCGCTCCATCATGAGGCGGCTGATTTCCTGTTCCGTCATGCCGTCCGGTACGCCGGACAGTTCGCCAAAGCGCAGGCTTTTCGGGATCTCATCAAACAGGTCTTCGATATCACCTGCGCCGATGGCTGCGAGCATTTCGCGGATATCAGAATCCGTATGGGGTATAAAAGGCATTGTTCTGTATTCTTTAGATTAGGCCCACAAGCTGTCAGTGGGCTTCGGAGGCCAGGAATGCCATGTAGGCCTCGGCATCCATCAGTTCCTCGAGGTCCGTGGCATTGGATGGCTGCATACGGAAGATCCAGCCAGTGCCGAAGGCGTCCTGGTTCACGGTCTCGGGACTGTCGGACAATCCCTCGTTCACCTCGACCACCTCGCCTGCAATCGGTGCATAGACATCGGAGGCCGCCTTCACCGATTCCACCACGGCACAGGACTCGGCGGCAGTCAATTCCAGCCCGACCTCCGGCAGTTCGACGAAGACCATATCGCCCAGCTGTTCCTGTGCATTGTCGGAAATCCCCACGGTGACGGAACCATCATCGTTCAGCCTGGCCCACTCATGGGTTTTTACAAACTTGAGGTCAACAGGGATGTTACTCATGACTTCCTCGCTCGTTAGTTGGTTGTTCGATCGGTTGAAATGCAGGCGAGCCCGCTTTTCTCTCCGGGATCAATGCGGGCTATAGTTCAATCTGCGCCTTGCCGTTGCGCACGAACGGCGGCTTGACCACCCGTGCCGACAGCAGCCTGCCGCGGATCTCTACCTTGCAGGTCCCGCCAGTCTCGCCGGGGACCCGTGCAAAGGCAATCGCGCGTTGCAGCGTTGGCGAAAAACTGCCGCTGGTGATCTCTCCTTCGGTGTTGTTCTCGACGACGACCTTCTGGTGGTTGCGCAACACACCCTTGTCCTCCAGCAGCAGGCCAACCAGCTTTTGCCGTGCGCCCTGCTCACGCTGTCGTTCCAGCGCCTGGCGCCCGATAAAATCGCGGTCCTGCGGCTCCCAGGCCACGGTCCATGTCAGTGCGGACTCCAGCGGGCTTGTCGTTTCGTCCATATCCGAACCGTACAGGTTCATGCCGGCCTCGAGGCGCAAGGTGTCGCGTGCGCCAAGTCCCGTCGGCATGACACCGGCGGCCTTCAGCTGCTGCCAGAAGGCAGGGGCATCCCCTGCAGGCAGGATGATCTCGAAACCGTCCTCCCCGGTGTAGCCGGTGCGGGCGATAAACCAGTCACCGTCGGCAAAGGCGCCGAAGAAGGGCTTGAGCGGTTCCGCCACGGCACGGGCCTTGTCACTCAGAACCTCGAGCACCTTCGCGCGGGCCTCGGGACCCTGGATGGCGATCATTGCCAGCTCGGGGCGCTCCTGTACCTTGACGGAAAAGGCGCCCGACTGCTGCTCCAGCCAGGCCATGTCCTTGTCATGCGTCCCCGCATTCACCACCATACGGTAATAATCATCTTGCAGGTAATAGACGATCAGGTCATCGATCACCCCGCCGGACTCGTTCAGCATGCAGCTGTAAAGCGCCTTGCCGCTTTCCTTCAGGCGGTCCACGTTGTTCGCCAGCAGATATCGCAGATAGTCGCCCACCCGCTCGCCGGTCAGGTCGACCACCGTCATGTGTGATACATCAAACATGCCAGCGGCCTTACGCACGTTGTGGTGCTCCTCCACCTGGGAACCGTAATTGATCGGCATGTCCCAGCCGGCGAAGTCGACCAGCTTGCCACCCGCGGCCACGTGCTCATCATAGAGCGGTGTCTTGTTTCCCATTCAGTCGTTCACTTTATCTGTTGTCATTCGATGTCAGAAATAAAAAGGGGCGACGGCTGACCTGCATCAGCCGTCGCCCCTCTGTCCGTTAACCTGAGAGTGTCGGCACCCCTTCGGTGGGTCGTCCTGCGACCGCTCTCCAGAGTCAACTGCCTGCTACGGTCCTTTTGCCTGAGCGTTTCCGAGCGTGTTGCGCCTTCGGCGGTCCATCTGGCCAGCCTGACCAGGGACACTCTCCCGCAGCAGTATTACGTTGAGCCGCAAATATACTCCTGCCGGCCGGCCAGCACCAGATTGGCAAGCGTCCGGGAGGGTCACTGCGGTTGCGCCGGCCGGCGCGCAACCGTCACCACAGCCAAGGCCTGATTCATTTAAATTACAGCATGTTAACCGTACTCCAGCGGCTTGAAGGTACGCCCGTTCAGCCGCGTTCAAGCCGTCCGGGATTCCTCTTTCGGGGCCCTGGCCAGGGCGGGCAGGTCACCTTCGAGCCCCATGGCATGACGCATCAGCACGTCCTTGGCGGGACCGGCCGTGTCCATCAGGGACAGGCCCAGATTGCGCGCCCAGCGCAACGGCGGCCGGGTGTTGCTGAACAACAGGTTGAAGGCGTCCATGGCTGACATCATCAGCTGGTTGTCGCCGCGACGCCAGCGTTCGTAGCGGCGCAGCACCGGCACACCGCCTGCATCCTTGCCACGTGCCTGCGCCTCGGTTACCACCTCGGCCAGTGCGGCGGCATCCAGCAGGCCCAGGTTGACGCCCTGTCCCGCCAGCGGATGAATGGTATGCGCCGCATCGCCGATCAGTACGGCGCGCTCACTTATATAATGAGTCGCATGCAGGCGTCGCAGCGGGAAGGCCTTGCGCTGCTCCGAGTCGGTGATCCTGCCCAGGCGGAATTCAAAGGCCTCGCCCAGAGCGTCGTGGAAGACATCCCGGTCCAGGGTCAGCACCCGCTCCACCTCCACTGACGGCAGGGTCCAGACAATGGAACTCCAGCCACCGCTCATGGGCAGGAAGGCCAGTGGCCCACCCGGCAGAAAGCGCTGCCAGGCCGTTTCCTGATGGCCGTGTTCGGTCTTCACCAGCGCGACCAGGCCGCTTTGCTGGTAGTCATGCGCCCGCACCTGCATGCCGAGGCGTTCGCGCAGTGGGGAATGCGCCCCGTCAGCCGCCACGACCAGCCCGGCGGTCAACCTGCTGGCATCATCCAGCGAGACCGTGACCTGGTCCTCGTCGATCTCGATGTCCCGGAACTGCGCGGGACAAAACAGTTGCACATCGTCCAGCGCCTGCAGACGATCCAGCAGCGCGGCCTGGATGAAACGCGGCTCGATGATATGCCCCAGGAAGGGCTCGCCAATATCGGCACAGTCAAAATGAATCGCCCCGGAGCCACCGGCATCCCATACCCGCATCTCGCGAAACGCACAGCTATCCCGCGCACTGATCGCATCCCACGCCCCCAGCGCACTGAAGATGCGTTCCGAGGCACGGGTGATGGCGAACACACGCGCATCGCGCACCCCGGTGTCGGCAACCGGCACGCGGGCCTCGACCACGGCAACCGCCAGGCCCGCCGTACCCAGTGCACAGGCCGCCGTGGCACCTACAATGCCGCCGCCGATGATGATCACATCAAACTGGTTCATGGTTTGTTCCAAATAACAAAATATTCACCGCAGAGACGCTGAGAACGCAGAGAAAAATCCATAGTAAAGACCCAATCTATTATTTACTGTTTTAACAAAAGATAATTTATATTCACTCATTTGTTATTGTTGTCTCTGCGTTCTCAGCGTCTCTGCGGTGAATAATCTTGTGTTTTTCTTTGCGCCCTTTGCGCCTTTGCGGTTATTCGCTCTGTGCCCTTTTTAACTATCGGCGTCACAAAGGCAGCCCGCGCGCCAGGCGCGGTACCCGACCGGCACGCCCCATGGTCAGCCGGGTCAGCAGCCGCTTGGCCGGCGGCACCAGATCCAGTGCCAGCATACCTGCTCCGCGTGCGGCCCCAAGTGCCGGTAGCGGCAACGTGAACATGCGTGCCAGACCATCGGTAAAGGCCGTCACCTGGCGGTGGTCCGCGCGCCGCCAGTTCCCGTAGCGGTGCAGGACATTCAAATCACCCGGGTCCTGCCCCGCGCGCAACGCATCCACCAACACCTCGGCGAGCACGGCAATATCACGGACACCCAGATTGAAACCCTGCCCGGCAATCGGGTGCAGGGTATGGGCCGCGTTACCGACCAGGGCCAGGCGGTGGCGCACCGCCTCCTTGGCCTTGATCAGGCGCAACGGGTAGGCCTGGCGTTTGCCGATCCGTTCAAGACGACCCAGGCGGTAACCGAAGCGCTCCTGAAGGCGTGCAAGGAATTCGCTGTCAGGCAAACCCATCACCTCATCCGCTGCGCTGGTCTCTACCGTCCAGACCACGGCACAACGCTGCTCGCTCATGGGCAGGAAGGCCAGCGGTCCGGTGTCGGTGAAACGCTCGTAGGCAACATGGTTGTGCGGTAACTGCGGCGTGACGTTGGTGATCACTGCCGTCTGTCCGTAATCGGATTCTCTGACCGGGATGCCAAGCCGCTCCCTGACCACGGAACCGGTACCATCGGCCGCCACCACAAGCTGGGCCGTAAGCGACAGCGGCACATCATCCTGCAGGATCTCCGCCGTAACAGTGTCGACCTCGATGGACAGGTCCGACAGCTGCGCCGGGCAATAGAAATCAACCGCTTCACTGGCGCGCAGGGCGTCACCCAGTACCTGGCCGATTACCCGCGCCGGCACCACGTAACCCAGCGCCGGCAAACCCTCTTCCGCGCGGTCCATGCGGGTGAACCCGAAATGGCCGCGGTCGGAAACATGGATCTGGTGAATGGCAGTGGACTCATGTTCGAACCGGTTCCACAGCTGCATACCGCTGAAAATACGTTGGGTACCGGATGCCAGCGCAATGGCGCGGTCATCGTAACCCGGTTCGGTGCGCGTCTCGAATTGCACGGCCTCGACCACAGCAATTCGCAGACCCTGCCCGTCCAGGGCGCGCACCAGGCTGGCGCCGACCATGCCGCCACCGACGATCAGGATATCGTATTGCTTCATTGGCATATCATCACGGCGGTGGTCATGCCATCAGTGCCTCGATCTCGTCCACGCTCTTCGGGACCGGATCACTCAGCACATCATGGCCGTCCCGGGTTACCAGTACATCATCCTCGATGCGAATGCCGATATTCCACCATTTCCTGGCCACGCCGCGGGTGCCCGCCGGGATATAAATGCCGGGCTCCACCGTCAGCAGCATGCCCGGTTCAAGCACGCGCCATTCACCCCCGACCTTGTAGTCGCCCACGTCGTGCACGTCCATGCCCAGCCAGTGACCGGTACGGTGCATATAGAAGCGGCGGTAGGCCTCCTTCCTGATCAACTCGGACGGCTTGCCCTTGAGGATGCCAAGCTTGACCAGGCCGCGGGTCAGCACCTTGACGGCCGCCTGGTGCGGATCATTCCAGTGGTTGCCCGGCTGCACCTGCGCGATGGCGGCCGTCTGCGCGGCCAGCACCACCTCGTACAAGGCCTTTTGCGCGGGGCTGAACCTGCCGTTGACGGGAAAGGTACGCGTAATGTCAGAGGCATAACAGTCGTACTCGGCCCCTGCATCGATAAGCAGCAGATCACCCTCGTTCAGCTGCGCATGGTTGCTGGTGTAATGCAGGACACAGCCGTTCTCGCCACCCCCGACGATACTGGGATAGGCCGGCTCCATGTTCGCCTGCCGGAATTCGTGCAGCAGCTCAGCCTCGATCTCGTATTCATGCAGGCCGGGACGGCACACCTGCATGGCCCGGCGGTGGGCGCGGCACGCCACCCTGGCAGCAGCGCGCATGACCCTGACTTCCGATCGGCTCTTGTACAGGCGCATGTCGTGCAGCAGGTGTTCCAGGCTGATGAATTCATCCGGTGTGCGTGCACCGGCACGTGCGCCCTGACGGATGCAATTCACCCAGTTAATCACCTGGCGGTCAAACTCGGGAAAGGAGCCCATGGTGTAGAACACCCGCTCGCAGCTTTCCAGCAGGCCCGGCAGAATATCGTCTATATCACCGATCGGGAAGGCATCATCGGCACCGTACTCGTCAATGGCCCCTTGCGTACCCGCCCGCCGTCCGACCCAGGTCTCCATCTTCGGGTCACGTTCGCGACAGAACACCAGGTACTCGCCGTGCGGCCGGCCGGGGATTAACACGGCAACGGCATCGGGCTCGCCAAAGCCCGTCAGGTAGTAAAAGTCGCTGTCGGGCCGGTACGGGTACTCGACATCCCGGTTGCGGATTTTCTCCGGCGCGGCAGGAACAATGGCAATGGAATCCCGCCCCATCATGCGCATGAGCTGTTTGCGACGCCGGGCGAACTCCTTTGTGCTGATCATCCTGGATCGTTACCTCGGTGCGATGGATATGACGACATTACCTTATATATGGCCGGAATTCAGCCTACTGCAGGCGCTCCGGGGCCTGGGCATGCAATGGCTGCAGCTCCTCGTGGCACAGCAGCACGCTCATGCGCACATATTCGACAATCTCCATATAGGCGACCTCCTCGGTTTCGTCATCCGAGTCATGGTCAAAGCGGGTATGCGATATCTCATAGAAATCGCGCATGATCTCCGGGACATTTCCCGGCTGCCCGCCGTCATCTGACACGCCACCCAGCGCCAGTCCGTAGAGGAAGCCCTGGCACCACTGCCCCAGGGCCTTGCTGCGTAACGCCAGTGGGGCAGCGTCACCCGGCAACAACAGGTCCAGCCCCAGGTCACCGTCGTTGAGATGCAGCAGGGTGCTGGCATAAAGCGCCGTCAGCATCTCCTGGCAGGTTTGCGCGGCGACACTCAGGGTGTTGCCCTCGCCCATAATGTGCTCCAGCCAGAGCAGCGTGTCAGCCTTGCCCGCTGCACAGCTGATGCCACACAGCAGGCCATGACTTTCGGCTGCGCCGCAATCCGCATCGGCGGACTGCAGTGCAGTCTCCAGCCCGGTATAATCGAAAGCCGCCGTTTTGTTCACGCCAGGCCCCCCGGGGTAATTAGTGCAAGACCAGCATCTTATAATGCCGGCAAGACCGATTATCGCACACCGTACATTGACAGCGCGCACTGTAGCAGCACCGTCACATACCCCAACATTGACCGGAACCTCCAACCACACTATATTGCTTGCATGACAAAAGATATCGAACCGTCAATTTTTGACCAGGAAGTCACCCGGCTCGAGCAGCAGCTCGAAGCCCTGCTGACCACCATTGACCGCCTGGTAAAAGAGAACCGTTCCCTGCGCGCCCAGCAGGATTCACTGGCGACCGAACGCGCCTCCCTGCTCGAAAAGCATGATCTGGTGCGCGACCGTGTCGAGGGTATCGTTACCCGCCTCAAGTCACTCGAGACCGGGGCATGAGCAAGCCGGCCAATGCCGTAAAGGTGCATATTCTTGAAAAGGAATACCTGGTTGCCTGCCCGGATGAGGAAAAGGATGTGCTGATCTCCTCGGCGAAATATCTCAACGACAAGATGACAGACATACGCTCAAGCGGGAAAGTCGTTGGTGTTGACCGAATCGCTGTCATGGCGGCGCTCAACCTTGCCCACGACGTACTCGAGTCCCAATCGCTCGATCCCACCCAGCTTGATTCCTACGGGGCGCGGATACGGGAACTCAACAACAGGATCGAGTCTGCGCTGGGCAAATACAAGCTGGAGCTGAACTAGGCAGCCCCGGATGAAAGGTTAGATTCAGGTATCCCCTGCTGTGTACGATAGTTGCATGTCCGCTGCTGGCGGAAAGCCTGATACATCACTGCGGTCCCCCCTTGAACCTTCGGTTCAGGGGCGAAAGTCACAACGGCACAAGCGGGGGATACCTGACCTTATTGCCTTCGCGTGGCGCACGAACATCCATTTCCGCACAACATGCCCGTGAAAACCGGAAAGGCAGACCGTAACGCCTTGCGCCGGCAGATTCGCCTGCAGCGCAGCGCCATGACCGGCATCGAGCAGGACGCCTGCGCACGCCACCTGGCACGGCACGCCAGCAAGGACCCGCTGGTATTCAACAGCCAGCACATCGCTGCCTACCTGGCAGCCGACGGCGAAATGGACCCCTGGCCGTTGCTGGAACGTCTCTGGGCCCTGGGCAAGACCCTGTACCTGCCGATATTGGTCCCCTTTTCAAACCAGCGCCTGTGGTTTTCCGCCTATACACCGGGTGACCGGTTGGTCGTCAACCACTTCGGCATCCTCGAGCCGGAACGCAGCCACTACCGGCGCATCAGACCTGTCGCCCTCGACCTGGTACTGACGCCACTGGTCGCATTCGACCTCATGGGTCATCGCCTGGGCATGGGTGGTGGCTATTACGACCGCAGTTTCGGCTTCCTCAACACACGCCGGCACTGGCGCAAACCACGCCTGCTGGGCCTGGCCTACGAGTTCCAGCGACTGAATCGCCTCGCAACAGAGTCGTGGGACGTCCCGCTGGCTGCGGTCGCGACTGAGAAAACCGTCTACCATTGCCAGGCGCTGTAACCGTATCGCACTCGCGGGCGCCCACCTTATATATACACCACCTGTACACCACTTGATCACATCGATGTGTATCATTAACACAACACTTTTAAGGCGAGCGACATGAACTACTGGCTAATGAAATCCGAACCCGATGTTTTCGGCATCGATGACCTCAACAAGGCGCCGAAGAAGACCGAGCCCTGGGACGGTGTACGCAATTACCAGGCGCGCAATATGATGCGTGACGACATGAAAAAAGGCGACCTGGTCTTTTTTTATCATTCCAACTGCAAGGAACCCGGTATTGCCGGAATTATGAAGATTGCACGCGCGGCCTATCCAGACCACACCGCCTTCGATCCGAAAGAAAAATATTACGATCCGAAAAGTGATCCCGACAATCCGCGCTGGTTCATGGTCGATGTCCGTTACGTACGCAAACTGGATCGTGTCATCACTCTTTCCGAACTGAAAGAAATACCCGGACTCGCTGACCTGCCACTGGTCAGGCGCGGCAACCGCCTCTCCATCATGCCGGTCAACAAGCAGCAATGGGATCTCATTCTCTCGCTTGAATGACGTGCATGCAGTGGTAGTAGAAATAGCTCACCGGGCGTCCGGCATCCACCGGAGACACACTGTAACCAGGTCGGATTCTCTTCACCCCGGGCACGGAATGAACCGCAGCACATCCACATAACTTATTGTTTAATCTATTTTTAATATAGATCTCTAAACAGGCGCAGCAGACACCCGGCAGGCAAAGATCTCAGCGGCGGGTGTTCACAACAGCGAACCTGCAGGCGTCTGCATTGCTCCGATTATCCTCCTCCTTGGGACGCACGCATTCAGTCACTCACACTCCAGTGTGCATTAATTTTTTTGCACGATTGCATCAGATAACAATCAATCTTTTTTCATTGCCAAAAAAATAATTAAAGTTACGTTTAACACAACCGTTAACAGTCACACTACAAACAATTCGACGCTTATTTGTTCGCATGTTTGTTAACCATTGTTGAAAATTTTCATGTGAATTTTTCAACAAAAAAAAACTGGTAATTTGTAATTACTTGTTTATACTCACCTTGGGCAATTCGAATGCAATGGAGGT
>CAMYJI010000046.1:0-2716 GCA_947258545.1 uncultured Ectothiorhodospiraceae bacterium | reverse complement strand
CAAACGGAAGAAGGCGGCTCCGAAGCGCAAGAAGGCAGCAGCCAAACGGAAGAAGGCGGCTCCGAAGCGCAAGAAGGCAGCAGCCAAACGGAAGAAGGCAGCTCCGAAGCGCAAGGCCACACGGAAGCGGCGGCGGTAGTCCTGGTCTGTTCATCCGGCAGGTGTCGTACCTGCCGGATGTTTCCGACAAAAAAAGCCCGTACTATCCAGTACGGGCTTTTTTTATTGCCGTGTGACAGCCGTTATAGTCAGGCCGGCCGGTCAGCTCCCGCCCAGGAACAGCTTATAACCCACGCAGTCCGATTCCTCCCAGAACCGGTAACCCAGCTCATCCAGGAATGCCTTGAACTCCGTGCGGCTTCCGCGGGGCACCTGGATACCCACCAGGATGCGACCGTAATCCGCCCCGTGATTGCGATAGTGAAACAGGCTGATGTTCCAGCGCTTTCCCATCGCCGTCAGGAACTGCAGCAACGCACCGGGACGCTCAGGAAACTGGAACCGATACAACACCTCGCCCTCCAGCCCCATGGCGCGGCCACCCACCATGTAGCGGATATGCAGCTTGGCGATCTCGCTTTCGGTCAGGTCCACGACCGGGTAGCCCCCCTTCATCAACTGCCTGACCAGGGCATGGCGTTCCTTGTCACCGCCGTCGAGCTGCACACCGGCGAACACGTGGGCCTGCTGTGCATCGGCATAGCGGTAATTGAATTCCGTGATGCCGCGCTTCCCCAGCGCCCGGCAGAAGCGACGGAAACTGCCCGGCTCCTCGGGAATGGTCACGGCCAGCAGGGCCTCGCGCTGTTCGCCTACCTCGGCCCGTTCCGCCACATGACGCAAGCGGTCGAAGTTGATATTGGCACCGCTGTTGATCGTCACGAGGTCTACGTCGCTGATGCCGGTGCGCTTCACGTAGCGCTTCATGCCGGCAATGGCCAGGGCACCGGCTGGCTCGACGATGGCACGGCATTCATCGAACACATCCTTGATGGCGGCACAGATCTCATCGGTGTTGACAAGGATCACCTCGTCGACATGCTCACGGGCCACCTTGAAGGGCTCCTTGCCTGCCTGTCTCACGGCCACACCGTCCGCGAAGATACCTACCTGCTTCAGTTTCACACGGCGCCCGCGCTTCAGCGCCTCATGCATGCAGGGCGCTTCATCGGGCTCAACCCCGATCACCCTGATAGAGGGCTGCAGGGCCTTGACGACGGCGGCGACACCCGCGATCAGCCCCCCGCCACCCACGGGGACGAATATCGCGTGGATATCATCCGTGTGCTCACGCAGGATCTCCAGGCCGACTGTGCCCTGTCCGGCGATGACCTCCGGATCGTCATAGGGGTGAATGAACGTCATGCCCTTCTCGGCCGCCAGTTTCGACGCGTGCGCATAAGCATCGTCATAGGTGTCGCCCGCCAGGCTGATGCGTGCACCCAGGGCCTTGACCGATTCGACCTTGATCGACGGCGTCGTCCGCGGCATGACGATCAGTGCCTTGACGCCGCGCTTGCGGGCCGCCAGCGCCACGCCCTGGGCATGGTTGCCTGCCGATGCGGCGATCACTCCCCCGGCACAGGCCGCATCCGACAGATTGGCGATCTTGTTATAGGCGCCGCGCAGCTTGAAGGAATGTATCGGCTGCAGGTCCTCGCGCTTCATCCATACCCTGTTGTCGAGACGCCGGGACAGCCGCTCGGCCATAACCAGCGGGGTCTCCTGGGCGACGTCGTAGACGCAGGAGTTCAGAATCATCTTCATATAGCGGTCCAACATAGTGCGTACAGTATCAGTTCACTGCCGGCTTGCCCAGATGCGGCCGGGACCGGGGCTGCACAGCAATGACAACCCCCTGCCGCGCGGGTATGATTTTGTCTATCAGTCGATAAGGAGTGCTGTTATGACGCAGGATGAAATGAAAAAGATGGTGGCGGAAGCCGCACTGGATTACGTGGTAACCGGGACCGTGATCGGCATCGGCACCGGTTCAACCGCCAACCACTTCATCGACAGCCTTGCCGGCATCAAGCACAAAATCGACGGCACCGTCGCCAGCTCAAGGGCCAGCGCCGAGCGCCTGGCGGCACACGGCATCCCGGTACTGGAACTCAACAACGTCAGTGAAATGTCGGTCTATGTCGACGGCGCGGACGAGTCCACCCGCAACCTGCACCTTATCAAGGGCGGCGGTGGCGCACTGACGCGCGAAAAGATCGTTGCCGCTGTCAGCCGCAAGTTCGTCTGTATCGCGGACGAAAGCAAGCTGGTCGATGTGCTGGGGGGCTTCCCGCTGCCCATCGAGGTGATCCCCATGGCGCGCAGCTATGTGGCGCGCGAGCTGGTCAAGCGCGGCGGCCAGCCGGTCTACCGCGAGGGCTACACCACCGACAACGGCAACATCATCCTCGACGTGCACAACCTGCAGATCATGGAGCCAGTCAAGCTGGAAGAGGACCTGAACAACATCGCCGGCGTGGTCACGGTGGGCCTCTTCGCGAAACGCCCGGCCGACGTACTGTTGCTGGGCACCGAAGATGGGGTCAAGACCCTGACCTGAGTGTGCATAGCGCCATGTCGGATTACACTGATGCTAATCCAACCTACAAACTGGAAACCGTAGGTTGATGAGATGGTCTCCTCCCCCTTATTAACGGCGTCGCAATGCGCCATGATGGAGTTGTAATCAACCATCAGAAAGGAGGAGAAGACC
>CAMYJI010000045.1:19063-22486 GCA_947258545.1 uncultured Ectothiorhodospiraceae bacterium | reverse complement strand
GCAGGCGCGAATCTTTTAAGTGCATCGCGCCTGCAAGGCGCTCCTACAGGGATGCTGGCAAGAATGTAGGTCGGATTTTGCCGTAAGGCCGTAACCCGACAAACACAATGTCGGAGTACGCTGGCGCTAATCCGACCTACAGCTACAGGTATACGGCCGTACCTATCGCACAATACACAAACAACAGGCTCAGGCACGGGCAGCCGACGCCGCCCGCCGTTTCCACTCCCTGAGGTGCGTCATCTCGTAGATCACCGGTACCAGCACCAGGCTCACCAGCATCGAGAACGACAGGCCGGACACGATGGTGATCGCCAGAGGACTGAGCATCTCCGACCCTTCGCCCAGCCCGATCGCCAGCGGCAGCATGCCGACCACGGTGGTCAGGGTGGTCATCAGGATGGGCCGCATCCGCAGCCGCGCGGCCTCCAGGATCGCCTCGCGGATGGCGCTGCCACGTTCGCGCATGATCTCGATGTACTCGACCAGCACGATGGCGTTGTTCACCACGATGCCGGCCAGCATGATCATGCCGAGCCACACTGGCATGGAGATCGGCAGGTCGGCCAGGGTAATGCCGATGGCCACCCCCACCACGGTAAAGGGCACACTCAGCAGGATGATGAAGGGATTGCGCAGTGACTCGTACTGGATGGCCATGACCACGAACACCAGGAACAGGGCCAGCAACAGCAGCGTCCCGGTCAGCGTGCGGCCTTCCTGCAGCGTCTCCCGCTCGCCACCGTCATAGCGGGTGTACCCCGATGGCATGGCCAGGTCCCGCAGCCCCGCGTCGATGGCTTCCAGCACCGCGCCCAGGGTCGCGCTTTCGGCCACCGTGGCGCTGACCTCAATGATGCGTTGCTGGTTGTCGCGCATGATCTCGGCGGCCGACTCGATCAGGTTCACCCGGGCGACATCACCCAGGTAGATGGCCTTGCGTTCCTGCGCAGCCGGGAACAGCAGCACCGATTCCAGGTCCTGCGGGTTGGCGGCCTCCACCGGCGGCAGGCGCAGGCGCACGTCGTAACTGCGATCGCCCTCGATAAAATCGGTGACCACCCTGCCTTCCAGCGCGATGCGCATGGCGTCGCTCACGTCCTCAATGTCGAGTCCCAGGATGCTGGCGCGTTCACGGTCGATATCGATGTTGATTTCGTGATGCACCTCTTCCTGTGAATGCTTCAGGTTGCGCAGCCCCTCGACCGGCCGCAGGCGCAGGACGATCTCGTCCGCCAGTTCCTCGAGCTTGTCCAGCTCCGGTCCCTGGATGCGGATGCTGATGTCATCGTCGCCACGGCTGGTGCGGATGCCGCGAATGCCGCGGGTGCGCATGCGCACCTGCACACCGGCCAGCTGCTTCTCCGCGATCACCTTGTTCATGCGCTTTATCCACGCGTCGCTGCTGAAGTCGCGCTGCGCCAGGGGCACCAGCTGCACATTCAGCGTGCTGCGATTGGCGATCTGGCGTTCAGTGCGTCCGAAGATAAAGCCGCCCACCAGGGTGAACACGTGATCGACCTCCTTCTGACCTGTAAACAACCGCTCCAGCTCCTGGACGGTGCGGTCCATTTCGTCGAGCGTCACCCCGGGATCGGTGGTGACACTGACCGAAATGCGGCCGTCATCCATGTTGGGCAGGAAGATCTGCTGGTTACCGAGAAACACCTGGCTTGCCAGCGCCAGCATGACGACAAATACCAGGATCACCAGGTAGGGCACGCGCAATATCCGATCGATCAGGCCGACATAGCTATCCTGCAACCAGTGCACGCCGGCATCGACCCTGAGCCGCAACCGCCCGCTCTCGGTGCTGACCACCTTGGCCGCCAGCGCTGGGACCAGGGTCAGGGCAATGGCCAGCGAGGACAGGATGGCGGCCGAGATGGTGAAGATCAGTTCCCTGAACAGCAGCCCCGTCAGGCCGCCGATAAACAGGAACGGCAGCACCGCCGCCAGGTTGGTGCTGGTGGAGGCGACGATGGCGCTGTTGACCTCCTCGGCGGCATGACGCCCGGCCTCCAGGCTGTCCTCGCCCATACACTGGTGCCGATAGATGTTTTCCAGCATGACAATGGTGTTATCGACAATCAGGCCGACGCCCAGGGCTAGACCGCCCAGGGTCATGATGTTGAGGGTGAGCCCGCCCATGCCCATGATCACGAAGGTCACCATGATGGCGATGGGGATCGCACTGCCGATAATCAGGGTGCGGCGCAGGTTGCCAAGAAACACGAACACCACCAGCATCGCCAGCAGCGCGCCGCTCATCGCCGCCATGCTCGAGTTCGTCAGGGCCTGACGGATGTAGATCGACTGGTCGGCCACGTTGCGGACCTCGATATCGTCCGGCACCAGACCCTGGTCGCGCAGCCAGGCCAGGCGTTTCTGCACCACGTCGACAACCGCCACGGTATTCGCCCTGGGCTGCTTCTGGATCGACAGCTTAATACCGGGCACCCCGTTGACGCGTACCCGCAGGCGTTCGTCCTCGTGGGTGTCGATGACATCGGCAACCTCCTGCAAGTGGATGACCCCGCCGTCGGCCAGTTGCAGCGGCAGCTCGGCGATTTGTTCAACGCGAACGAAGCGGCCGCTGATGCGTCCGGGGAGTTCCTGGCGTGTCATCTTCAGGCGCCCGGCAGGGTCCTCACGGTTGCCACGTTGCAGGGCGTTGATGACATCCTGCATGTCGAGACCCACCCCGGCGAGACGCTGCTGGTCGGGCAGCACCTGGATCTCACGGATCAGTCCGCCACCGACTTCAGCGGCGGCCACCCCGGGCAGGGTCAGGAACCACTTGCCGAATACGTCATCCACCCAGCTGCGCAGTTCGACGGGATCACGCAGCGGCGAACTGACCACCAGTTCCAGCACCGGTATCTGCGAGGGGTCGCGCTTGTAGATGATGGGCGGGTCCGGGGTATCGGGCAGGAAGCGCTTGGCGCGGTCCAGCCGGGTACTGGCATCGCGCAGCGCGATGTCGATGTCCTTGCCGTACTCGAATGACAGGTCGACGGACACCGAGCCCTCCCCGGTGCGCGACTGCACGCTGATGGCATCCTCGGTAATGGCCAGCTGCTCCTCCAGCTGGCGGGTGAACTGGTCCTCCATCACCGTCGCCGGGACGCCGGGACTCAGGATGCGCACGCGGACCTCCGGGTAGATCAGGTGCGGATGCAGATCGATGGCCAGCCGCATGAACGCGAACACGCCCAGCACAATGACGGCCAGCGCGATCATGGAGACACCCACGGGATGGCGGATGGACCATGCTGCCAGACCTCCGCTTCTTGATGTCGGCGCGTACATGTTCAGGGAGTGGTGCGCTCGACGGGCTTGACCTGTTTGCCGGGCGTCAGGCCGAGGAAGCCCTTGGTGATCACCTGCTGGCCGTCTTGCAGGCCTTCGCGGACTTCGATG